>NZ_JBHUVA010000059.1:0-42607 GCF_042670805.1 Micromonospora sp. NPDC057141
TCGGGACGGCCCGTGCCGGTGCGCCCGGCCGCACGTCAGCCGTTGTCAAGAAGGGGCCCCTGCTCTACCGAATGCGTAAACAGGGGGCCCTTCCTTGCGCCCTCAGCGGTCGGCGGCCGGCGGGTACGCCCGCTCGGGGTGACCGGTGTAGAGCTGCCGCGGGCGGCCGATCTTGGTCTCCGCGTCACCGAGCATCTCGCGGTACTGGGCGATCCAGCCGGGGAGCCGGCCGAGGGCGAACAGCACGGTGAACATCTTCGTCGGGAAGCCCATGGCCTTGTAGATCAGGCCGGTGTAGAAGTCCACGTTCGGGTAGAGCCGGCGGGACACGAAGAAGTCGTCCGCGAGGGCGATCTCCTCCAGCTGCATCGCGATGTCCAGCAGCGGGTCCGGCTTGGCCATCCGGCCGAGCACGTCCTGGGCGGCCTTCTTGACGATCGCGGCCCGGGGGTCGTAGTTCTTGTAGACCCGGTGGCCGAAGCCCATCAGCTTCACGCCGTCCCGCTTGTCCTTGACCTTGCGGACGAAGGACGCCACGTCGCCGCCGTCGGCCTGGATCGTCTCCAGCATCTCCAGCACGGCCTGGTTGGCGCCGCCGTGCAGCGGGCCGAACAGGGCGTTCACGCCGGCCGAGACCGAGGCGAAGAGGTTGGCGTTGCTGGAGCCGACCAGCCGCACGGTCGACGTGGAGCAGTTCTGCTCGTGGTCGGCGTGCAGGATGAACAGCATGTCCAGCACCTTGGCCATGACCGGGTCGACCTCGTACGGCTCCGCCGGCACGCCGAACGTCATCCGCAGGAAGTTCTCCACGTAGCCCAGCGAGTTGTCCGGGTACAGCAGCGGCTGCCCGATGGACTTCTTGTAGGCGTACGAGGCGATGGTGGGGACCTTGGCCATCAGCCGGACGGTGGACATCTCGACGTGGTCGGAGTCGAACGGGTCCAGGCTGTCCTGGTAGAAGGTCGAGATGGCGCTGACGGCCGAGGAGAGCACGGCCATCGGGTGCGCGTCGCGGGGGAAGCCGTCGAAGAAGCGGCGCATCTCCTCGTGCAGCAGCGAGTGCCGCCGGATCCGCTCGCTGAACTCGTCGAGCTGCTGCTGGCCGGGCAGCTCTCCGTAGATGAGCAGGTACGAGACCTCCAGGAAGGAGGACTTCTCGGCCAGCTGCTCGATCGGGTAGCCCCGGTACCGCAGGATGCCCGCGTCGCCGTCGATGTAGGTGATCGCGGAGGAGCAGGCCGCGGTGTTCACGAAACCGGGATCGTATGTCGTCATCCCGGTTTCCTTGAGGAGCTTGCTCACGCCGATGCCGGCGGGGCCCTCGACCGCCGACTGCACCGGCATCGACAGCTGCCCACCGGGGTGATCGAGCTTGACTTCCGTCATGTGTTCCTCGCTTCGCCGGCAGATCTACGTTGAAATTGCCTTCGCTTTTACCGTAAACACGGTTGCGGGGACACCGCCCGTCGTGGTTCCGCAGGTGAGGTATGCGTCACCCGATTCCCGGGAGGCAGGCGCGGAAACCCGGGGGCCGGGGGCCGACCTCGAACAGGGCCAATGTGACAAAAGGCCCCCGATCGCGCACGAAGCGTGATCGGGAGCCCGGTGGGCAGCGGGAACGAAACTCTCAGGAAATACTCAGGTGACGCAGCTCGTCGCCGGGGCCGACCCGGTAGAGGTCGAGGCGGTTGTCCCCCGCGCGGAACAGCCGGTCGTCGGGGAGGAACGCCGCGAACCGGCGACCGGCGGCATCCGGCGGCACCACCGGGACGACCGCCCCGATCCGCCCGTTGACGGCGACGGCGAGCAGCGTGCCGTCGCGTACCGAAGCTCCGAGCGTGCCCCAGACCAGGGCCGGCAACTCGCCGGTGTCCGGGTCGACGGCGCGGAAGGCGGCGAGGTCGCCGACCCGGGCCGACCCGCCGGCCGGCCGCTGGCCCACGGTCGTGCCGACCAGCGGATGCGGCTTCGGTGGCGGCGGCGGGGCGGGCACCCCGCCGCCGAGGGTGACCGGCTCCCCCGGCTGGTCGTAGAAGCGCTTGTCGGCGCGCTCGCGCGGAGCCTGCCGGGCGGAGCGCCCGTCGACCTGCCACGGGATCCGCACGTGCGCGTAGTCGGCGAGGGTGGGCAGCAGGTCCACGTGCTCCCAGTTGCGGTCGTCGACCCGGCCGGTGCGCTGGCCGGGCTCCTTGACGAACATCGGCACCCAGGCCACCTGCCCGGCCGCCGCGCGGATGGCGCCCATCCCCCGGCCCTGCGCGCCGTTGTCGAAGCTGACCCCGTGGTCGGCGGTGACCACCACCAACGCCCGGTCGTACAGGCCGCTGGCGCGCAGCGTACGCAGCGTCTCGCCGATGAGCCGGTCGGTGTACTCCAGCTGGGCCAGGTGCCGCCGCCGGGCCAGCTCCACCCAGCCCGCGCCGTCGTTGGGCAGGTCCTCCGGGGCGGCGTAGCGGGCCCCCGACGGCAGGAACTGCCACGGCGCATGCGGCATCAGCAGGTGCAGGAAGTGCAGGGTGGGCCGGTCGCTCGGGCGCAGCCCGGCCAGGAAGCTGGTGAACCGGGCCGGCTGGTTGGCGTTCAGCCGGTCCCAGCGGAACTTCGGATCCTCGGGGACGGGCTCGGCCGCGTCCAGGCCGGCCTCGGCGGCGGTCTGCTCGCGGTAGGACTCCTCCGGGTCGACGTGGCTGTCCGCCGGGGCGGTGACCTGGCGCAGCAGCTTCCCGCTTTCCCGGACCAGGGTGCCGAGCCCCTGCCGGGGGCTGGCCGGCTGGTCGCAGCGGCTGGGCGGGCAGAGCCGGGTGATGCTCTCCTCGGCCCGGATGTCGTACAGGCCGCCGAGGGCGGTGAACAGGTTGTCGGGGTACTGCGAGTAGTGCGGGGCGAGCGGCTTCGCCGGGTAGCGGCCGGTGAGCATGGCCGGCAGCGCGTACGGCGTCCAGCCGCTGACGCCGGTGGCGTTGCGGTACCAGGTGGCGCCGCCGGCCAGCTCGGCGAAGTGCGGGTAGCGGCCGGCGTCGACCTGCCCGTCGGCGCCGAGCAGGGAGACCAAGGGCAGCTCGTCGAGGATCAGCATGACCACCGGCGGATGCCCGCCCGCGGCGGCCACCCCGGCCGCCCCGGCGTCCCCGCGCGGCAGGACCACCGCCGAGGCCGGGGAGGCGAACAGGAACAGCGCCACGAAGGCCGGCGGCCCGGCCGCGGCCATCCGCAGCGCCAGGCCCGGCCCGCGCCACCGCCGGTGCGCCGCCGCCCCGGCCGCGCCGGCAGCCACGGCCACGACCAGCAGCGGTACGCCCCGCAGCGGCGTGACGTGCCGGCCCACCTGCACGGCGAGGGCGGCCAGCAGCCCGCCGACGAGCACGGTGTGCACCGCCGAGCGGGCGGACCGCCCCGCCAGCCGGCTCGCCGCCCCGAGCAGCGCCAGCGCCACCGTGGGCGCGACGGCGATCAGCGCGACCAGGGCCAGGGTCTCGCCCCGGGTGGCCCGGTGGAACAGGAAGAAGTCGGGGCTGCGGCCCAGCACGTCCAGCATCGGCTGGGTGACCACCAGCCCGACCAGGGCCGTCACCTCCAGCAGCCGGCGCAGCTCGGCCCGCCACCCGACCGGCCCGGCGGGGCGGTCCGGGGTCGCCCCGGCGGGCGGCGGTGCGGGGGCGGCAGGCGGCGGCGCGACGGTCGCGTCAGCCACCCACCACCGCCTGGTAGAGCGTCCGGGTGCCGCTGGGCAGCTCGACGCGCCGCTCGACGCGGCACCGGGTGGCGAGCAGCCGGGCGAACTCGTCGGGCCGGTAGTCGGGGAAGAGACCGACGGGCTTGTTGGCCAGCAGCCGCCGGGCCATCGGGTCCTCGGGGTGGACGAACTCGACCACCAGCCGGCCGCCGGGGACGCAGGCGTCGGCGAGCTGGTCGACGACCTGCGCCAGCGGCACGTTGCGCCCGATCGCCAGGTGGTGCACGACGGCGAGGGCCAGCACCAGGTCGGCCCGCGCCCGGGTGCCGAACGCCGCCCGCTCGACGCCGCGCCAGCCGCCGCCGGGCGACGGGTCGGCCAGGTCCATCACCAGCGGCAGCACCCGCCGCTGCTCCTCGGCGCGCAGCGCCGCGTACAGCTCGTCGACCACGGCCGGGTCCTGCTCAACGGCGACGACGTAGCGGGCGTACCGGGCGGCGAGGCGGGCGTACCGGCCGTCGTTGGCGCCCAGGTCGAGCACCAGGCCCGGCGGTGCCGCGGCGGTCAGCGCCAGCTCGACGAAGCGTTCCTTGGCGGCCCGGTCGGCGGCGGAGTAGCTGCAGGTGCGCTGGTAGTCGGCCCAGTGGCTGCGCACGCGGCGGGGGCGCAGCCGGCGGACCAGCCGCTCGATCCGGCGTACGGCGGCCAGCGCCAGCTCCCGGGAGTATCCGGCGCTGCGCAGTTGCTCGCGCACCTCGCCGCTCGCGGCGTCGGCGTTGCGCTGCTGCATCGCCGAGTGCAGGTGCACGTGGGTGGGCACGCCGGGCAGCAGCCGACGGGCACCCGTGAACAGCCGGCGCATCTGCTCCGGCGGGATGCCGTCGACCTGGGCCCGCAGCCAGGGCTGGAAGTCCACGCCGAGGTGCGCGGTGAGCAGCAGCGGGTAGAGCATCGTCTGGCAGAACTGCCGGTAGCCGGCCCAGGGCTCGCCGTCGCGGGCCGGTTCGAACGAGCCGACGTCGATGAAGACCGGCGCGACGCCGCGCCACTGGAGGTTGTAGGCCGAGCCGTCCTTGGTGGTGAAGCCGGCGGCCAGCGCGGCGCGCAGGATCTCCAGGTGCAGCAGGGCGGCGTCGCGCAGCATGCCGAACGACCACTCGTACGGGTGGGAGACGAACGGGATGCGTTCGTGGCGCAGCACTGCGGCCCACCGGGCGCCCGCTCCGGCGGCGAACCGGGTCGGTTCGACCGGCTCGGTGCCGCAGACCTTGCCGGCGGCGAGCAGCGGCGGGAAGAAGTCGCTGGTGGACAGGGCCCGCCAGTCCTGCGCCGCCCGGGCGTCGAGGCCGCGCAGCACCTCCCCGTCGGCGTAGAAGACGCGGTTGGCCGGGTCGCGGAACGAGCCCGGCTCGGCCCGGACGTCGGTGTGCGGGATGGTCATCGGCGCTCCCCGCTCAGGAACGGTCGGTGCGCTGGCGGCGGTACCGGGCCGTCAGCCGGCGCCAGTACAGCTTCGCGGCCACCGCCGCTCCGGCCACCCCTCCGACCACCGCCTGCACGATCAGGCTGCCGGAACCCGCGTCCAGGTAGGCCAGGTGCATCACGGCCGCTCCTTCCCCTCACCGTCTCGGAGCCGGCTCCCGGGCGCCCGCCACCATCCTAGGGTGTTCGTGCCCAAAAGCCGGACTTGTCTCGTTGTCACCGTACGCGACGCCCGGCCCCGTCGAGGCCACACCGGCCACTCTGGCCCGCCGATCGGCGCGGTGTCCGTTCCGTTCAAGACGCCACGGTCACCCCGGCCATACGGTCGGCGGTATGACACCTCACCTCGATCTGGTCGGCACGACGGTTGCCGACATGGCCCGCACCCTCGACTTCTACCGCCGCCTCGGGCTGGACATCCCGGACGGCGCGGAGGCCGAACCGCACGTGGAGGTCACGTTGGACAACGGGCTACGGCTGGCCTGGGACACGGTGGAGACGATCCGCTCCTTCGACCCGGGCTGGACGCCGCCGAGCGGTTCCCCCCGGGTGAGCCTGGCGTTCCGGTGCGCCGACCCGGCGGAGGTGGACCGCTGCTGGGCCGAGCTGACCGGGGCCGGGTTCCACGGTCACCTGCCGCCGTGGGACGCGGTCTGGGGCCAGCGGTACGCGGTCCTGCACGACCCCGAGGGCAACGGGGTGGACCTGTTCGCCCCGCTGCCACAGGCCGGCTGACCGGGGTCCGCCGCCTCGACGGCGACGGCGCGGGCCGTACCGCCGGGGCGGCTCAGCCTCAGCCGCGCAGCAGGGCGGCGGGCGGGACGCCGGCCAGGTCGCGCACGTCCCGGCTCAGGTGGGCCTGGTCGGCGTAGCCGCTGGCGGCGGCCACCTCGGCCAGCGGCGTCCCGGCCCTGGCCAGGGCGAGCGCCCGGCGCATCCGCAGGATGCGGGCGAGGGTCTTCGGGCCGTACCCGAACAGGGCCCGGCAGCGCCGGTGCAGCGCCCGGGGGTGCAGGTCGACCTCGGCGGCGGCCTCGGCCACCGGCCGCCCGGCGGCGAGCAGCCCGGCGACGCGCACGCCGAGCGGGTCGGGGCCGCCGGCACCGGCGAGCCGGTCGGCCGCGAGCGCCTCCAGCCCGGCACCGGTGGGCCGCTCGCCCAGCCGCTCGGCGGACTCCCGGGCCATCCGACCCCACAGGGCCTCCAGCGGCACCCGGGCGTCGCGCAGTTCGTCGGCGGGGACGCCGAAGACCGCCGGCCCGACGCCGGGCGGCAGCCGCAGCCCCAGCCACCGCTCCCCCGGCGCCGAGGCGGTCAGGTGCGCCGTGCGGTCCGGGCCGGCGACCAGCAGCCCGGCGCGGCTGGACCAGAGCAGGTCCAGGCAGCCGTCGGGCAGCACCCGGCTCGGGGTGCCGTCGCTGAGGCCGGTCCACAGCACCGCGCCGGGCAGCGCCGCCGGCCGTTCCTCGTACATCGGCCCCAGCATTCCACGCCGCCGCGCCCTGCCGCCTCGACGCCTCGCCCCTGCCCCTACTCCTGCCCCCCTGACCTAGCAGGCTGATCACGCTCCGCAACGACCGGGAAGCGCTGGTCCAGCGTGACTCTTCGTCACCTTCTGCGGGCACCGTCCGACTCCCCGCGCTCCCCCTTTGCTCTGCACCCATACTCGCAGCACCGGTGCTGAGCTGAGCATTCAGCTGATCGGGTGCGGCGGGATTCATGGCCGCCGGTAGCGCAGCGTGAGCTGTTGCGTATCCGGGTGCAGAGCAAAGGGGTTGATCGGGGGTGGGGCTACCCCGCGAGGGGTCGCGCAGCGTCACGGGCCGGCGGCGCAGCCGCGTCACCCACGCGTGGTGACCACGTCGGTGGCCGGGTCAGTGGGCGGGTCAGTGGGCGGTGCCGGCGGGCGGCGGTGGTGCATGGCGGCGCGCAGCAGGACGAAGCGCAGGGCGGTGGCAGCCAGGTTGGCCACCACCAGCACCGCGAGCTCCACCGCGCGGGGTGGCGCCGCCGCGACGGCGTGCAGAGCCGCCAGGGAGCCGCTGGTCAACGCCAGGCCCAGGCCGAACGCGAACAGTCCCTGGAGATGGTGGCGGCCGGCGTGCCGCCCGCCACTGATGCCGAAGGTCAGCCGTCGGTTCGCCGCCGTGTTCGCCACCGCCGTGACCAGCAGCGCCAGCAGGTTCGCCCATTGCGGGCCGAACACCCCCCGGGTGGCGACGAAGAGCACGAGGTACGCCAGCGTGCTCGCCACCCCCACCCCGGCGAACCGGACGAGCTGGCGGGGCAGCCCGATCGGCACCCGGGGCGGCGGCGGGGCCAGCGGGGCCCGGCCGCGCTGCGCGCGCAGCGCGGCCAGCGGCAGCGACCCGGTCAGCAGGGCCCGACCCAGCCGCCAGATGCCCCGCAGGTCGGCCAGGGCGGTGGCGACGATGTCCACCCGGCTGTCCGGGTCGTCCACCCAGTCCACCGGCACCTCGTGGATGCGCAGCCCGGCCCGCTGGGCCAGCACCAGCAGCTCGGTGTCGAAGAACCACCCGGTGTCACGCACCAGCGGCAGCAGCCCGGCGGCCACGTCCGCGCGGATGGCCTTGAATCCGCACTGGGCGTCGGAGAAGCTCACCGCGAGGGTGCCGCGCAGCAGCAGGTTGTAGCCGCGCGAGATGACCTCCCGCTTCGCGCCCCGGACCACCCGGGAGGTGCGGGCCAGCCGGGTGCCGATCGCCAGGTCGGAGTGGCCGGAGATGAGCGGCGCGACCAGCGGCAGCAGCGCGGCCAGGTCGGTGGACAGGTCCACGTCCATGTACGCCAGCACCGGCGCGTCCGACGCCGACCAGGCCGCCCGCAGCGCCCGGCCGCGTCCCTTGGCGTCCAGGTGCCGCACCGCGACCCCCGGCAGCTCGGCGGCCAGGGCGTCGGCCACGGCCAGGGTGCCGTCGGTGCTGGCGTTGTCGGCGACGGTGATCCGGAACGGGTACGGGACGTGCGCGGTGAGGTGGGCGTGCAGCCGCCGCACGCAGGGCCCGAGGTCGGTCTCCTCGTTGTGTACGGGGATCACCACGTCGAGCACCGCCGGTGGGGCGGCGACGCGGGTGTCCACGGTGGGGCGCGGTTCGGTGGATGCGGTCATCGGTTCAGCCCTCCTGCCCGCTGGTCAGGTCGTACATGGTGACGCCGTCGACGGTCGTCGCCTCGAAGGTCTCGGCGACCCAGGCGGAGATCTCCTGCGAGGCGGAGCTGCCGCCGTTGGCGCGGAAACCGCCGCCGCCGACGAAGTAGTGGATCTTCCCCTCGGCCACGTACCGCTGGAACTGTGCGAGCGTCGGGGACGGGTCGCTGCCGTTGAACCCGCCGATCGCCATGACCGGTTCGCCGGTGGCGAGCTGGTAGCCGGAGGCGTTCTGGGAGCCGATGGTGGCCGCCACCCAGGTGTAGTCGACGGCGTTCGCCTCCAGCAGGGCGCGCAGCTCGACGCTCGGCTCCCGGGAGTCGAGCAGGCCGCCCATGCCGCCGCCGGCCGGGCCACGGCCCTGCCCCTCCCCGCCGGGCAGCTGCCCGCCGTTCTGGGCCTGACCGCCGTTCTGGGCCTGACCGCCGCCGGGGAAGCCGGGGAGCTGGCCGCCGGGTGGGTTCTGGCCGGTGGCCGACCCGCCGTCCGTCCGGTTCTGGCCATCGGGCGCGTTCTGGCCGCCGTCGCGCATCCGGCCGCCGCCGGGGAAGCCACCCCGGCCCGGCCCGGAACCACCCTCCACGGCGGGGCCGGCGCTGGGGATCGACCCGGTGTGCGGGGTCGCGGCGGTCTGGATCGAGTAGGCCACCGGACCGGCGAGCGCCGCCGTCGCGCCGAGCGCCACGAGCACCGGGACGACCCGGCGCGCGAGCCGGTCGGCGACGACCAGCAGCACCGCCGCGGCGAGGCCGCCGGCCAGCACGGCCGTACGCAGCCAGGGGTACCAGTCGGGGCTGCGGCCCAGCAGCTGCCACGACCACCAGGCGGTGACGGCGAGGGTGGCGGCCAGGGTGAGCGTCGCTGCCGGCGCGTGCCAGCGGGGCCCGGTGGCCGCCCGCCGCTGCCAGAGCAGGGTGGCGCCGATGCCGACGAGCGCGCCGACGGCCGGGGCCAGCGCCACCGAGTAGTACGCGTGGAAGATCCCGGACATGAAGCTGAAGATGACGCCGGTGACCAGCAGCCAGCCGCCCCACAGCAGCAGCCCGGCCCGCCTGCGGTCCGTGCGCGCCGCGCGTCCGGCCAGCAGCAGGCCGGCGACCAGCAGGATCAACGCGGCCGGCAGCAGCCAGGAGATCTGCCCGCCGTTCTCGGTGTCGAACAGCCGGCCGAGCCCGGTCTGCCCGGACGCCGGCCCGCGACCGCCGACGCTGCCCTCCTCCGCGCCGGTGATCCGGCCCAGCCCGTTGTAGCCGAGGGTCAGCTCCAGGATGCTGTTGCCCTGCGAACCGCCGATGTACGGGCGGGCGCTGGCCGGCACCAGCTCGACGACCGCCACCCACCAGCCGGCGGCCACCACGACGCCGAGGCCGGCGGCCAGCACCTGCCGCACCCGCCGCCAGAAGCCGGTGGGCGCGGCCAGCAGGTAGACGCCCGCGAAGACCGGGATCACCAGGAACGCCTGGAGCATCTTCGTGAGGAAGCCGAAGCCGACCAGCGCCCCCGCGAGGACGATCCACCGGGTGCTGGCGGTCTCCACCGCCCGGACGGTGGCGTACGCGCCGCCGATCAGCAGCAGCACGAGCAGTGCGTCGGGGTTGTTGAACCGGAACATCAACGTCGCCACCGGGGTGACGGCGAGGACCGCGCCGGCGATCAGGCCGGCGGCCGGGCCGTACCAGCGGCGGACGGTGGCGAACAGCACGCCGACCGAGGCGACGCCGAGCAGGGCCTGCGGGACGAGGATCGCCCAGCTGTTCAGCCCGAAGACGCGCACCGACAGCGCCATCAGCCACAGCGACGCCGGCGTCTTGTCGACCGTGATCGAGTTCGCCGCGTCCGACGAGCCGTAGAAGAACGCCTTCCAGCTCTGCGAGCCGGCCTGGGCGGCGGCCGAATAGAACGAGTTGGCCCAGCCGGACGCGCCCAGCCCCCACAGGTAAAGCAGCGCGGCGGCCAGCAGCAGGCCCGCCAGCGCCGGGCGTACCCAGGCCGGGTCGGACCGACCGCGCGCCGGTGGCGGAATGTCGGCCGTGGTGTCCGTCGGCGTGGGCCCGACGGGTGCCGGCATGGTCAGCAGACTCTCTGTCTTGTCCATGCCGACCACTCTGCGCGACCCCACTGGCGACGGGCCGTGGGCGACCTATGCGGTGGCTGTGCGGTCCGTGAACGCCGGTAACACGACGGTGAACGCCGTGCGACCGGGGTGGCTGGACACCTCGACCCGGCCGTGGTGGGCGTCCACCACGGCCGCCACGATGGCCAGGCCGAGGCCGGTGCTGCCGTGGGCGCGCGAGCGGGAGCTGTCACCCCGGGCGAAACGTTCGAAGATCTCGCCCTGCAACTCGGGCGGGATGCCGGGGCCGTCGTCGGTGACGCGCAGCGCGACCCCGTCGGGCTCGGCGGCGAGCCGGGCGGTGACCGTCGTGCCGGGCGGGGTGTGCACCCGGGCGTTGGCCAGCAGGTTCGCCACCACCTGGTGCAGTCGGGCGGCGTCGCCGGGCACCACCAGCTCCGCCTCGGGCAGGTCGAGCTGCCAGCGATGCTCGGGGCCGGCGACGTGGGCGTCGCTGACCGCGTCGACGACGAGGGCGGTCAGGTCCACCGGCTCGACCGCGAGGGGCCGGCCGGAGTCGAGCCGGGCCAGCAGCAGCAGGTCGTCGACGAGGCTGGTCATCCGGGTGCCCTCCGACTCGACCCGGCGCAGCGCGTGCGCCACGTCCGGCGGCACCTGGTCCCGACCACGGCGGGCCACCTCGGCGTACCCCCGGATGGCGGCGAGGGGGGTGCGCAGCTCGTGGCTGGCGTCGGCGACGAACTGGCGTACCCGCGTCTCGCTGGCCTGCCGGGCCGCGAGCGCGGCGGCGACGTGCCCGAGCATCCGGTTGAGGGCGCTGCCGACCTGACCGACCTCGGTGCGCGGGTCGGTGTCGGCGGCCGGCACCCGCACCGACAGGGCCACCTCGCCCCGGTCCAGCGGCAGCTCGGTGACGCGGGTGGCGGTGGCGGCGACCCGGCGCAGCGGACGCAGGGTGGCCTGGACGATGAGCGCGCCGACGCTGCCGGCGACGAGCAGGCCGGCGGTGGCGACGCCGGCCTGGGCCAGCACCATCCACCAGACCGTCTCCTCGACGTCCTCCAGGGGCAGGGCGAAGACCACCGTCTGGCCGTCGACGTACTGGCGGGCCACCGCCCGGTAGTCGCCCCGCTCGCCGAGGTCGACGGTGCGGGGGCGGCCGTCGGGCGTGAGCCCGGCCAGCGGGGCGGCCGTGTCCGTGGCGAGCTGCTCGGTCGCGCCGGCCGAGGTGCGGGTGGAGGCGGACTGGATCTGGCCGTCGACCACCCGGGCGGCGATCGAGCCGGCGGGGAACGTGGGCGGCAGCTCGACGGGGCGCGACGACGATGCGGGCGGGTTGGTGAACCACGGCGGCCGGTCCCCGCCGCGCCGGCGCTGGTCCAAGGTGAGCTGGTCGTCGACCTGGGCGATCAGGAAGTGGTGCAGCGCCACCGTGGTCAGCCCGCCGATACCGACGCTGACGAAGGCGAGCAGCGCCACCACGGTGACCACCAGCCGGGTGCGCAGGGACCAGCCGGCCAGTCGGCGGCGCAGGCGGTCAGTCGGCGGGCTTGAGGACATACCCCGCGCCGCGCAGCGTGTGGATCATCGGTGCCCGCCCGGCGTCGATCTTCTTCCGCAGGTACGAGATGTAGAGCTCGACGACGTTGGCCTGCCCGCCGAAGTCGTAGTTCCAGACGTGGTCGAGGATCTGCGCCTTGCTGAGCACGCGGCGGGGGTTGCGCATCAGGTAGCGCAGCAGCTCGAACTCGGTGGCGGTGAGAGTGATCAACTGGTCGCCGCGGCGCACCTCGTGGCTGTCCTCGTCGAGGCTGAGGTCGCCGACGGTCAGCACGGCGTCCTCCCGGGTGGCGATCGCGAAGCCGGAGCGGCGCAGCAGCGCCCGCAGCCGGGCGATCACCTCCTCCAGGCTGAACGGCTTGGTGACGTAGTCGTCGCCGCCGACGGTGAGCCCGGCGATGCGCTCCTCCACCGCGTCCCGGGCGGTCAGGAAGAGCACCGGCACGGTCGGGGTGTGCTCCCGCAGCCGCCGCAGCACCTGGAAGCCGTCGAGGTCGGGCAGCATCACGTCGAGCACCACCGCATCCGGCTGGAACTGGCGGGCGGTGCTCAGCGCCGCCATCCCGTTGCCGGCGGTGCGGACCTGCCAGCCCTCGTAGCGCAGCGCCATCGAGAGCAGGTCGGTGAGCGTCGGCTCGTCGTCGACCACCAGCACCCGGACGGGCTCGCCGTCCGGTCGACGCAGCTCGATGCGGCCCTGTGCGGCCTGCCCCTCCATGACCATGCCCCCCATCGTGGGCGCGCCCGCTGTGCCCCACCCCAGCAGATCCTGTGTACCAGCTGTGCGAGTCGGCCGTGGCCGGACCGAGCCTACCGCCGCCCGCGGGGCCACCCGGTGGCGGCTGCCTCGGATGAGGCGATCGCCGGCGGGGTGTCCGAGGTCCGGCGGGCCCACGACACCGTGCCGGTGATGGGGCGGCGGTTTCGCCGGGTGCGCGCCGGGTAGCCGGGCGGGTGACTGAGGGGGGACGCGATGCCGGATCCGAGTTCCTGGCCGCACGAGGCCACCGCCACCGCCGAGGGTGGTCACGTCCGTACCGACGACGGCGGGCTGTCCACCGCGCTGGCGTCCCCGCTGGCGCCGCACTGCACGGGCCTGACGCCGGAACAGCTGCTGGCGGCGGCGTTCGCGTCCTGCCTGCACCACGCCGCGGTGGAGGCCGCCGGGCAGATCACCGACGAGGCGCACACGGTGCAGGTACGCGCGGAGGCGCGGCTGGGTCGCGACGACGACGGACGCTACCGCGCCGACGTGCACGCCTCCATCTCCTCGGTCGGGCTGAGCCGCCAGCAGCTCGCGGAGCTGGTCGAGCACGCAGACCAGCTGTGGCCGTTCTCCAGCGGCGACAACAGCCGGCACCGGCTGACGGTCACGCCGGCGGAGAACGGTCGGGGCTGACCGCAGCGGCGGCCGCCGGGACGGGCGTCGGTCGACCCGGATCGGTTCGTCCTGTCGGCCGTCCGGCCATCGCCCGAACGCCCGACCCGGGAGGAGCATCGCGGCGGGGACGGCATGCGGCATCGGGCGCCCCCTTTCGCGCAGCGGATCAGGAATAGCGGATATAAAGCATTCGCGAGGCATCGCGGATGATCACCCTTATCGGGGTAATTGTTCGGGTGGAAACCCGCGAATTGTGACGCATGCCACCAACCACCCCGATGGCAGGGCGCGATCGACTATCTAGCCTCGGCGGGTGCGTCCCTACGACTCCCCCGAACCGAAGCAGGCCCACGACCGACCGGATGACCGTCCGGTCGGTGCCGCCTCCGCCGAACGGGTGGTCGGCCGGCACCGGCGTCCCGACCCGCCCCGGCGCACGGCACTGCTGCGGTCCACGCGGGTACGCGCGGCCCTGGTCACGGGGGTGAGCTGCTGCCTCGGCGTCGCCGCGTTCGCCGGCACCCGACAGTCCGACGGCCCCGCGGAGCCGGTCCAGGGTGCCCTCGTCGATCGGGCCGCAGCCGCCGCCGAGGCCGAGCAGCGCGCCTCCCGTTCCCTCGACCGCTCCCCGGCGGTCCCGGTGACCCTCTCACCCAGCCCGACGGCGAAGCCCAGCCCGAGCGCCACCCGCAAGCCGAAGCCCAAGCCCAAGCCCGCCAAGCCGGCGCGCCCCCGCCCCGTCGCCGGGCTCAGCCAGCTCCAGATGGACAACGCGAAGACCATCGTCGACGTGGGCCGGGACATGAAGGTGCCCCGGCGGGGCCTCGTCGTCGCGGTGGCCACCGCCATGCAGGAGAGCGACCTGCACAACCTGGCCAGCGACGTGCTTCCCGAGTCCTCGAACTACCCGCACCAGGGCAGCGGCTCCGACCACGACTCGGTCGGGCTGTTCCAGCAGCGCCCCAGCAGCGGCTGGGGCAGCGTCCGGGACCTGATGCGCCCCGCGTACGCGGCCCGCGTCTTCTACGAGGCGCTGCTGGATGTCCCCGGCTGGGAGGAGATGAGCGTGACCGCCGCAGCCCAGTCCGTGCAGATCTCGGCGTTCCCCGACGCGTACGCGCAACACGAGGAGCGGGCCACCACGGTCGTGGCGGCGCTGGCCTGAGCCGGCTCAGGCGACCCGGCTGCCCCATTCGCCCGGCGGCTCGACGTTGACGCCGGCCGCGGCGACCCGGGTCGTCGGCACCCCGCCGTTCGGCACGGCCGCCGCAGCCGTGGGCGTGTCCGCCGCCACGACCGGCCCGGCGAGGATCTCGTCCACCCGAGCCTCCCGGCGGCGGCGCGCGGCCAGGGCCGCCTCGAAGTCCCGGCGGGCGCTCAGCGCCTCGGCGTACGCCTGCTCGCGGACGCGCCGGGCCTCCTCGCGGGCCGCGTCCAGCTCGAACCGCGCCTGCGCCAGGATCTCGGCGGCATCCCTTTCGACGCCGCCCAGCGCCGCCCGCGCGCCGTCGACCCCGGCGGCCAGCTCGGGCCGGCGCTCGACCAGATCGCACAGGCGGGTCGCCTCGTCCCGGAAGCGGTCCCAGTCCCGGCCCGTCCCGGCGGCGCCCTCCGCACCCGCTGCCAGCCGGCTCAACCGGACCGCCAGCTGATCGAGGCAGGAGTCGACCTGCCGCCGGTCGTAGCCGAACTCCACGACGGAGAACCTCATACTGTCGCCCCCAGGCAGCCGGTGTTTCTTCCCCACCTGTAGATCCTCGGCGGCGCCGGCGGGCGGCGAGGGCGTTCGGGAAAAATGTTCAGCATCCGAGCGGCGACGCCCCGCCGGGGCGTGGGCCGTCGGCCCAGCGGGCACGGGCCGTCAGACCCGCTTGGGCAGCACGACGACGCGGCCGAAGAACTCGTCGATGCGGCGTACCACGTCGTTGAAGTCGTCCAGGTCGATCGGCTTGGTCACGTACGCGTTGGCCTGGAGCGTGTAGCTGCCCACGATGTCGGTGTCGGCGTTGGAGGTGGTGAGCACCACGATCGGGATGGTCCGCAGGTCGTCGTCCTGCTTGACCTCGCCGAGCACCTGCCGCCCGTCCATCCGGGGCATGTTCAGGTCGAGCAGGATCACGTCCGGCCGGCGGGCCTCGGTGTGCCGGCCGGACTGACGCAGGAACTCCATCGCCTCCTGGCCGTCGCTGACCACGTCGATCACCTTGTCGACGTCGGAGTCGGCGAGGGCCTCCTCGATCATGAGGACGTCGCCCGGGTCGTCGTCGACCACGAGGATGCGAACGGGACCGGGGGTGCCTCCAGCCATGGGAACCTGCCTCGGGTCGACGCGGACGGCGACCTCACGATCGCCTGCTGGCGGGGAAATCTAGCCCATCACGGTACGGACCGCGCTGTCGGGCGGGTAGCCCAGCACTTCGGCCAGCCCGTCAACCGCAGCACCCGATCGACCCGGCCGGTCGCGCCGGTGACCCGCGGGCCGCCGCGCCCGCCGGCCCGGACGGCGCGCCCGGCGGCTACGGTGCCGGGATGCACTCCGCCGCCGAGGGCCTGGAACTCGTGGCCGACCCGGCCCGCCGCACCGGGCGCATCCTGCTCGCCGGGGGCGTCGCCCAGTCCTACGTCGACATCACCGACCCCCGCCACCTGCACTTCGAGTACGTCCGCCGGATGGCCACCGTGGTCGATCTCGCCGCGCCGCCCGGCACACCGGTCGACGCGCTGCACCTCGGCGGGGGCGCGCTGACCCTGCCCCGCTACGTCGGGACGACCCGGCCCGGCTCGGCCCAGCTGGTGGTGGAGCGCGATCCGGCCGTCGTCGAGCTGGTCCGCTGGGAACTGCCCGCGCCACCGCCGGGGGTACGCGTCGAGGTCGCCGACGCCCGCGCGGCGGTGCAGGCGGCCCCGGCGCAGGGGTACGACCTGGTGCTCGCCGACGTCTACCGGGCCGCCCGGATGCCGGGGCACGTGGCGAGCGTCGAATTCGCCGCCGAGGCGGCCCGCGTGCTGCGCCCGGACGGGATCCTCCTGGTCAACGTCACCGACCTGCCGCCGCTGGTGTTCACCCGCGCCCGGGTGGCCACCCTGCGGGCCGTGTTCGCCGACGTCTGCCTGCTCGCCGACCGGCGGATGCTGCGCGGGCGGCGCTACGGCAACCTGGTGCTCGCCGCCGCGCGCCCGCCCGGCCGGCTGCCGGTGGGCCGGCTGGCGACGCGGGCGGCCCGCGACCCGGTGCCGGGGCAGGTGTTGCACGGCCCGCCCCTCGACAAGTTCGTCGGCGGGGCACGCCCGGCCACCGACGCGGCCCTCGGCGTCGGCTGACCGCGAGGTGGATCGGGTGGCGGCGGCCGTCGCGTCCAACCGGCGTATCGCGACCGTCGCGTCCGGGTTTCCGCCGTGCCGGCCGGGGTAGCCGCGCCGGATGAGGAACGCCGAGGACCAGGCGACCGCCCGGCGGGCGGCGATCGTCATCGGCCTGGTGCTGGCGACCCTGGTCGTGCTGGCCCTCGCCTGGGCCACGCGGCGGGTGCTGACCTGGACGGTCGTCGCCGTGTTCTTCGCCGTCGCGCTGAAACCGCCCGTCGACGCCCTGCAACGGCGCCTCGTGCGGCACCGCGCGGTCGCCACCCTGCTGGTCTTCCTGGCCGCGTTCGGCCTGCTCGCCGCACTGGTCGCGGGGATCGTGCTGCCGCTGCTGGACGAGCTGGGGCGCGCCACCGACCGCGCGCCGGACGTGCTGCGGGAGACCCGGGCCGGCCGGGGGCCGTTCGGCGAGGCCCTCGAACGGCTGCGACTACGGCAGTACGTCGCCGGCCACTCGGCGCAGTTGCAGCAGTACGGCGGCCGGCTGCGCGACCCCGCGGTGGGGCTGATCCGCAGCGTGCTGGAGACCCTCGCCGGGCTGGTCACCGTGATCGTGCTGGCGTACCTGATGGTGCTGGAGGCCCCGAAGATCATCTCGGCGGGGCTGGGGCGGCTCGGCGACGGGCCGGCGCGACGGGCGCGCCGGGTGGGTCAGGGCGTCTCCCGGGTGGTCACCGGCTACCTGAGCGGGAACCTGCTGATCAGCGTGATCTGCGGCGCGCTGACGTTCCTGGTGCTCGTCCTGACCGGGGTGCCGTTCGCCGGGGTGATCGCGCTGCTGGTGGCGATCGCCGACCTGGTGCCGCTGGTCGGGGCGACCATCGGTGCCATCCTCGCCGGCGGCGCCGGTTTCCTGCACTCCCCCACCGCCGGCATCGTGGTGCTGGTCTTCTTCGTGGTCTACCAGCAGGTGGAGAACCACCTGCTGCAACCGCTGATCATGTCCCGGGCGGTCCGGCTGAACCCGCTCACGGTGCTGGTCAGCGTGCTGTTCGCGGCGGAGCTGGCCGGGCTGGTGGGGGCGCTGCTGGCCATCCCCGTCGTCGGCGTGGGGCAGGTGCTGCTACGCGAACTCACCCCACGCCGGGGGTAGGGGCCCCTTCTCACGCACGTCCCGTCCGCCCCCCGCGCCGTCAGCGGGGGTGGACGGGGTGGACCGGGACCTCCGGCGACGAGCTCTCCAGCGGCACCGCGTTGGCCGGCACCAGGCCGAGCTGCATCGCCGGGCGGGGCAGGGTGGCGTCGAGCAGCCAGTCCGCCCCGACCCGGGCCCGGTTGCCCGGCATCGCCAGCAGGTGGTAGCCCCGGGTGACGGCCTTGGCCGGCAGGCCGGCCAGCGACACCTTCAGCGGGTTCGCCGCCGCGTCCCTGCCACCGAGGTCGACCACCCAGCCCAGGTCGTGGTGCTTGTACGGGCGGCGCCGGCCCTGCCCGTAGGAGGCAGCGATGTTGTGGGCCACCAGCCTGCCCTGCCGCTGGGCGTGCTGGGCCGTCATCGTGCAGATCTGCCCGGGGCGGGTCAGGTCGGGCACCGCCGCCGCGTCCCCGCAGGCGTACACCTCGGGGAAGCCGGGAACGGTGAGGTACTCGTCCACCACGAGACGGCCCTTCTCGGTACGCAGGCCCAGCTCGGCGACGAACGGGTCGGGGCGCACCCCGACGCACCAGATCAGGCTGCACGTCGGCACGTACTCGCCGTCGGTGAGCATCACCCCGTCGGGGGTGGCCTCCGACACGGAGGTGCCCATCCGCACGTCGACGCGGCGCCGCCGCAGCACCCGGTCGGCGGTGCGTGACATCCGCTCGTCCAGCTCCGGCAGCACCCGGGGGGCCACGTCGAGCAGCATCCAGCGCGGCCGTACGTCGAGGTGCGGGCGCTGGGCGACCAGCCGGTCGGTGAACAGCTGCCCGTGGGCGGCCACCTCCGTGCCGGTGTAGCCGGCGCCGACGACCACGAAGGTGGTGCGGGCGCGCTGCTCGGCCGGATCATCGGTCAGCTCCGCCAGCTCGATCTGGCGTACCACGTGGTCGTGCAGGTAAAGCGCCTCCGGCAGGCCCCGGAACCCGTGGGCGTACTCGGTCACCCCGGGGATGGGCAGCAGCTTGTTGACGCTGCCGACGGCGAGCACCAGCCGGTCGTACGCGAGCCGGCCGCCGTCGCCCTCGGGCATCCGGTAGCCGACCCAGCGGTTCTGCAGGTCGACCCGGTCGGCCTCGCCGACGACCACCCGGACGCCGTCGAGGGTGCCGCTGAGCGGCACGCTGAGCCGCCCGGGTTCGACCACGCCGGCGGCCACCTCGGGCAGCAGCGGCAGGTAGAGGAAGTAGTCGGTCGAGTTCAGCAGCACGATCTCGGCCCGGTTGCGGGCGGTCCGGCTCAGTGTCTTCGCCGCGTGGTATCCGGCGAATCCGGCCCCCACGATCACCACACGAGGTTTCGTCATGGCGGATGCCGTTCCCGCCCCCGGCGCGGACAAACCTGGCGGGGCCTGGACGGCAGGCGCGGCGACGCCCGGGCCGACGGGCGGCGGCCCGGCCGCCCCACCGACCCCGACGGGGTATGCGCGCCGCGGGCGGTCAGGCCGGACCGGCCGCGGTGATCGCCCACCGCTCGTGGTCCCGCCAGGCGCCGTCGATGAACAGGTACTCCGGCGAGTAGCCCTCCAGCCGGAAGCCGAGCGCACGGGCGACCCGCCGGGACGGCTCGTTACCCGGCTGGATGTTCGCCTCCAACCGGTGCAGGCCCAGCGCGGTGAACGCGTGCTCGACCACCAGGCCGATGCCGGCGCGGGCGTGCCCGGTGCCGCTGAACGGCAGGAAGGCGGCGTAGCCGAGGTAGCCGCCGCGCAGCGCCCCGAGCAGGATGCCGCTGATGTTGACGTACCCGGCGATCGCCCCGCTGGCCCGGTCGCAGACCAGGTAGCCGGCGTGGTCGCGGCGGCGGACCCGGCGCAGGTACGCCGCGTACGCCTCGGGGGTGTCCGGGGCGGTCAGCCACGGGTGGTGCAGGTCCCGGCTGCGCCGGGCGGCGGCCACGAACTCGGCGGCGTCGGCGGGCCGGGGGCGGCGGATGGCGGCGGGACCACCGGTGCGCAGGTATCTCACGGCCGACCACTCTGACCGGCGGGATCGGGTTTCGCAAGGTCATTGCCGGGCCACGGCGGTCGCACAGCTCGCGCCAAGACCGGCCTGGCTTGATGAACAGGACGTTAACTCAGGACGAAGGAATGGCCGTGAATCAGTTGACCGCAGTCGCCGCCGATCTCGTCGCGATCTCCGTACTCGTGTTCGGCGTCTACTTCCCCCGGCACCACCGCCGTGATCTCGTCACCGCCTTCCTGGGCGTGAACATAGGCGTGGTGGCCGTCTCGATCGTCCTCGGCTCCTCGGGCGTGGGGGTCGGCCTCGGGCTCGGGCTCTTCGGGGTGCTGTCGATCATCAGGTTGCGCTCCGACGAGATCGCCCAGCACGAGATCGCCTACTACTTCGCCGCGCTGGCGCTCGGGCTGGTCGCCGGCCTCAGCGGATCACTCGGCGTCCTCCCCGGCGCGCTGATGACGCTGATCGTCGCCGGGCTCTTCCTGGGCGACCACCCACGCCTCTACGGCCGTCACCGCAGCCAGAACCTGCGCCTGGACGTCGCGCACACCGACGAGAACGCCCTGCGGGGCCACCTGGAGATGCTGCTCGACGCCCGGGTGGTCAGCGTCGTGGTCCGAAGCGTCGACCTGGTCAACGAGACCACCCTGGTGGACGTCCGGTACGTCGTGCGGCCCCGCTCCGGCGAGGGCGACCGGCACCGGGAACGGGCGCAGGGGCCGGCGGTCGAGCGGATGGCGTCCGTCGGATGAACGCCGCCGACCCGCGGGACGGTTTCCGCCCGATCGACCTGGAAGAACTGGTGTCCCGCGCGGAGCTGCTGCGCCGCGTCGACCGCAAGTACGTGCTTCCCGCCCGCGACCTCCCGGCGTTCCTGGGCGGACTGCCGGCGCAGACCCGGGTCCTCGACATCGGCGGGCGGCGCGCGTTCAGCTACCGGTCCGTCTACTTCGACACCCCCGGCCTGGACAGCTACCTCGCCGCGGCCCACCGGCGCCGGCGCCGCTTCAAGGTTCGGATCCGCAGCTACGTCGAGACGGGCGCACGCTACGCCGAGGTGAAGCTGCGCGGGCTGCGAGGCACGACCGTCAAGGAACGCGTCCCCTACCACGGCAGCGAACGGGAGCTGGGCCCCGAGGCGTGGACGCACGTGGACGAGGTGCTCGTGACCGCCGGGCTGCGGCCCGACCGGCTGAGCCTCGCCCCGGCGCTGACCACCCGCTACCGCCGCACGACGCTCTTCCTTCCCGCCACCGGCAGCCGGCTGACCGTCGACGAGGACGTCACCTGGGTCCTGCCCGACGGCACCGCCCGGCACCTGCCCCACCACGTCATCGTCGAGACCAAGTCCGAGCGGGCCGGCGCCCCCGTCGACCGGTTCCTGTGGTCGATGCGGCACCGGCCGTGTCCCGTCTCCAAGTACGCCACCGGGCTGGCCGTGCTCCGCCCCGACCTGCCCGCCAACCGTTGGCAGCCGCTGCTGCGCCGACACATCGCCCGCGCCATCGAGGAGAGCAAGCCATGAAGATCCTCCGCAGGAAGCTCGTCGCCGCCGTAGCGTCCGTGGTCCTGGCCGCGGCGCTGCTCACCGGATGCGCCGACGAAAGCGGCTCGACGGCCTCGACGGCCGCGTCGACGACCCCGGCGGCGGTCGCCGTGGACGGCACGCAGACCGCCGAGCAGGTGCTCGCGGCCAACACCGCCGACCACGCCGCAGCCGACGCGGCCGACTACGACGAGTCGTCGGTCGTGGAGATCGCCCTCGACGGCGCCTCGGCCAGCGCGGACGGCGACGGGGTGAAGGCCGACGGCGCCACGGTCACCATCACCGCCGGCGGCACGTACCGGATCAGCGGCACGCTGACCGACGGGCAGGTCGTCGTCGCCGCCCCCGACGCCACCGTAAGGATCATCCTGGACGGGGCGGCGATCACCAGCTCCGGCAGCGCCGCGATCGCCGTGACCGAGGCCGAGCAGGCGATCGTGATCCTCGCCGACGGCAGTCAGAACACCCTGACCGACACCTCGTCGTACGCCTCGGACGCCGACGTCAACGCGGCCCTGTTCAGCGCCGCCGACCTGACCGTCACCGGCGGCGGCGCGCTGACCGTGCACGGCAACGGCAACGACGGCATCGCGAGCAAGGACGGCCTGGTCATCGCGGCCGGCACGATCACCGTCGAGGCGGTAGACGACGGGATCCGGGGCAAGGACTACGTGGTCGTCGACGGCGGCACGATCACCGTCACCGCCGGTGGCGACGGCGTCAAGGCGGACAACACCACCGACGCCGACGCCGGATACGTCGCCGTCGCCGCCGGCACCGTCACGGTCACGGCGGAGGGCGACGGGATCGACGCCGCCACGGACCTGGTCGTCACCGGCGGGACGCTGGCCGTCACCAGCGGCGGTGGCAGCGGCACCCGCCCGGACGAGGAGACCTCGACCAAGGGCCTCAAGGCCGGCGTGATCACCGTCCTGGAGGGCGGGACGGTCACCGTGGACGCCTCCGACGACGCGCTGCACAGCGACGGCTCCGTCCGCCTCGGCGGCACCAGCGTCACGCTGGCCAGCGGCGACGACGCGGCGCACGCCGAGAACGCGCTGGTGATCGACGGTGGCACGGTCGAGGTCACCGCCTCCGTGGAGGGCCTGGAGGCCGCCGACATCGTGCTCAACGGCGGCGACGTGCACGTCGTGGCCAGCGACGACGGCCTCAACGCGGCGGGCAGCTCGTCCGGCCAGCAGGGCGGCGCGGGCGGCCAGCAGGGCGGCGCGGGCGGACAGCAGGGCGGCGCGGGCGGACAGCAGGGCGGCGCGGGCGGACAGCAGGGCGGCGGACCCGGCGGCGGGGGCGAGGAGGTGGGCGACTATTCGGTCACCATCACCGGCGGCACCCTGGTCGTCGACTCCGGCGGCGACGGCCTGGACTCCAACGGCACCGTCACGATGACCGGCGGCACCGTGGTGGTCAACGGCCCGACGGCCAACAACAACGGCGCGCTGGACGCCAACGGCACGTTCACCGTCAGCGGGGGCGTCCTGGTGGCCGCCGGCAGCGCCGGCATGGCCGTCGCGCCGGACAGCGACTCGACGCAGGGCTGGGTCTCCGTCACGCTGGACTCCGCCGTCGAGTCGGGCACGACCCTGCACCTCGTCGACTCCGACGGCACGGTGGTCGCCACGTTCGTCACCTCCAGGACCGTCCAGAACATCGTCTTCTCCTCCTCGGCCATCACCAGCGGCGAGGAGTACACGCTGCGCAGCGGCGGCACGGCCACCGGTGGCAGCACCGGCGGGCTCGCCGGGTCGGGCGAACTCGGATCCGCGTCGACCATCGCCACCGCCACGGCGGGCGAGGCCCCGGCCGGCCGCGGCCCCGGCGGCGGCGCCCCGGGTGGCGACGGCCCGCAGGGCGGCGGCCCCGGCGGCGGGAACTGAGGCGACGATGAGCCGCAGGATCAGCCGACGGGCACTGCTCGCGGGCGGACTCGGCGCGTTCGTGGCCGCCGGGGGCGGCGCGGGCGCCTGGGCCCTGGACCGCTACGTGCTCGACCACGTCGAGGTCGCGAACGCCTCCGACCTGACCGCCTCCCACGCCAGCGTGGCGCAGGCCGCCGAGTCGGGCACCGGCACCGCGACGACCTACGCCAGCAGCACGGCGTCGATCTCGATCGAGACCGTGCGGACCGGCACCGGCAGGCAGCAGGTGACCTACTTCGTCGCCGACGTGACCGTGACCGACGCGACGATCGTCAGATCCGCCTTCGCCAACGACCAGTTCGGCGAGAACATCGTCGCCGACCCCTCCGACATCGCGGCGGACGTCGGCGCGGTGCTCGCCGTCAACGGCGACTACTACGGCTTCCGGGACACCGGCATCGTCATCCGCAACGGGGTGGCCTTCCGCGACCGGGGGGCCCGGCAGGGCCTCGCCCTGTACACCGACGGCTCCGCCCGCCTCTACGACGAGACCGCCACCACCGCCGCCGAGCTGGTCCGGGCCGGCGTCTGGCACACGTTGTCGTTCGGGCCGGGCCTCGTCGCCGACGGTGCGGTGATCGACGGCATCGATCACGTCGAGATCGACACGAACTTCGGCAACCACTCGGTGCAGGGCAACCAGCCGCGTACCGGGATCGGCGTGATCGACGACAACCACCTGCTCTTCGTCGTCGTCGACGGCCGGAGCGCGGGCTACAGCCGAGGGGTGACGATGACCGAGTTCGCGCAGATCTTCGTCGACCGGGGCGCCGCCGTCGCGTACAACCTCGACGGTGGCGGATCGACCACGATGATCTTCAACGGCGAGTTGGTCAACAACCCGCTCGGCCGTGGCGAGGAACGCGGCACCAGCGACATCCTCTACGTGGCCGGCTGAGGCATGGCCACCGCGATCGTCCTCGTCCCCGCGTACGAGCCGGACGAGAAGCTCCTGCACCTGATCCGCGACCTCGACCGGCACCGCGTCGTCGTCGTCGACGACGGCAGCGGGCCCGGCTACGCCGACCTCTTCGCCCGGGCTGCCGGCCTGGGCGCGGAGGTGGTGACCCTGCCGGTCAACCAGGGCAAGGGCCACGCGCTGCGGACGGGATTCGCCCACCTCCGCGACCACTACCCGGGCCGGGACGTGGTCTGCGCCGACAGCGACGGCCAGCACCGGCCCGAGGACGTCCGGGCGGTCGCCGACCGCCTCGCCGCCTCGGGCGCCGACATGGTGCTGGGCGCACGGCGGTTCACCGGCGACGTCCCGGCGCGCAGCCGGTTCGGCAACACGGCCACCCGCCTGGTCTTCCGGGCCGCGACCGGACGGACGCTCCGCGACACCCAGACCGGCCTGCGCGGCTACCCGGCCCGGATGCTCGGCTGGCTCGGCACCGTCGGCGGTGACCGCTTCGACTACGAGGTGCGGCTGCTGCTGCGCGCCGTGCGGGAGGGGCTGCGGATCGAGGAGGTGGGGATCGCGACGGTCTACCTGGCCGGCAACGCCTCCTCACACTTCCGGCCGCTGCGGGACTCGGCGCGGATCTACCGTCCGCTGTTCGCGTTCGCCGCGTCGTCGCTGCTGGGCTTCAGCATCGACGCCACCCTCTTCCTGCTCATCGCGGGCGCGACCGGCAGCGTCCTCGTCGCGGCGGTCGCCGCCAGGCTGGTCAGCGCCACGGTCAACTTCACCGTCAACCGGTCCTGGGTCTTCGGCGGAGACCAGGCCCGGGCCCCGATCGCGGCCTCGGCCGGGCGTTACGCCCTGCTGGCGCTCACGGTGCTCGCCGCGAACGTGACGATGATCGAGTCGCTGGCGGTGGTGACCGGATCGGTCCTGGCCGCCAAGGTCCTCACCGAACTGGCACTCTTCGCCGCCGGCTTCCTGGTCCAGCGGTACGTCGTCTTCGCCCGGCCCGCCCGCCCTGTTCCGGCGCGCCGTCACGCCGACGACGACGCGGGCTCCCGCTGGCCGCCGAGGACGGCGAGCAGCCCCTCGGCGAAGGTGCGCCGCCAGTTGACGTAGTCGTGCCCGCCCCGGTATTCCGCGTACGTCACCTGGTGGCCGCGCGCAACCAGCAGGTCCCGGAAGCGGCGGTTGACGGAGAGCTGGTCGACCTGCTCGGGGCGGGGCCAGGTGTTCTCCCGGTCTCCCACGTCCAGGTAGAACCGCACCGGTGCGGCCGGCCACCCGGCGTACGCGCGGGTCAGCCACTCCCGCTCGCCAGGCTGCGCCGACGCCGGCCACCAGAAGCTGCCCGACTGGGCGATCACCGCGCCGAACGACCCGGGGACGGCCAGCGCCACGTACGCGGCGGCGAGCCCGCCCAGCGACGAGCCCGCGATGACCCGCCGGGCGGGGTCGTCGGTGACCGCCCAGCGCCGCCGGGCCCAGGGCAGCAGCTCCCGGGTGACGAACGCGCGCAGCGCGGCCGACGGGCGCAGCTCGGTCGTCCGGCGCGCCCCGCTGGGTGCCGAAACGAACAGCGCCAGGGTCGGCGGGATCCGCCCGGCGGCGATGAGGTTGTCCAGCGTCGCGGGCACCCGCAGCAACGCCCGGGACAGGTAGCCGTCGAAGACCACGAGCAACGGCAGCGGCCCGGCGGCCGTGACCGCCGGCCGGTAGACCGCGACGCGGCGCCGGCCGCCCCACGCGGCGGTACGCATGCTCGTGCCCAGCACGGCGCCCCGGGGCACGCCCGGATGGTGCCGGATCCAGGGCTCGTCGGGGGCCTTCGGCAGCTCCAGCAGGGACGCCCACAGCTCCCGGTCGTTGGGGTCGGCGGGGTCGGCGGGAAACCGGAACGGGTGGTGGTTGAGGGCGTCGAGGTGGGTGGGGCCCCGGCCGGTGGCGTCGGGCGGCAGGTCCGGCGAGCCGTGCCGCAGGAAGTAGATGGTGCGCAGGTCGACCGGCAGCCGCTGGGAGCCGTGCCACAGGTCGGTGCCCGGGACGCGGCGCAGCGTCAGGTCGATGCCCCAGCCGGTGGTGGTCTGGGCCGCCTCACCGCGCCACAGGAAGGTCACCAGGGCACTGTCGCCGTCGACCCGCTCGATCAGGGGCGCGCCCCGGGCGGCCACCTCCCGCCAGAAGTCGGCGAGCACCGGCGCGCCTCCGGCGCGCAGGTCGTGCAGCAGGCGGGCGATGCGGGGGCTGGTCTCCGGCACGGCTGGTCCCTGTCTGGTCGGGCGGGTCGAAGCTCCGGGTGGTCGGGCGGGTCGAAGCTCCGGGTGGTCGGGCGGGCGCGGCGGCGGGGCGGGCAACGGTCGTCGTCGCCGTCCCGCCGCCGCACCGGCACGCCGTGCGCGCCGGCCGGGCCCCGGCTCAGTTGCCGCTGGGGTTGCTCGCACTGGTCGTCTCCACCTTGTCCAGCTTCCGAATGACGATCTGCTCCACGGTTCTCACCTCCCTCCCGTCCACTCGTGACCGGCCGCCCCCGCTCGACGGGCGCGGCGACGGGCGCGCAGCCGTCGACCGTGCCGCCGCCACCACGCCCAGCACCACACCGTCCAGGAGCCGCCGAGCACGGCGGCGGTGACGACCGCGTCGAACCGGTCGACCGGGTCACCGCCCGGGCCCAGGCCGCCGGCGGCGTCGGCGAGCAGCCCGAGGGTGAACGGCACGGTGACGGTGGCGGCCACGGCGAGGCAGGCGGCGGTGCCCACGACCAGCAGCAGCGCGTACCAGCGGACGGCCCGGCGTTCCCGGGCGGGCAGCGCCAGGCTCGGGTCGGGACCCGGCCGGCGGGCCGCCCGCCGCAGCCACCACCGGGCGTACGCGGCGCCGTCGGCGTAGAGGTTGCGCGCGCCCGCCACGTCCTGCAGGACGAAGTAGACGTCGGTGCGCATGAAGACGAGGAACTGCACCGGCAGCGGCAGCACGGCGAGCAGCAGCACCGCGGCGGCGGCCCGGTCGACCGGGGTGCCCGTCGCGGCGGCGGCCCGGACGAGCACGGCCACGGATGCGACGACGACGTTGACCGCCATGCCGGAGAGGTAGACGGTGAGCCGGGCCGACCGGGGCGCGGCCCAGATGCCACTCACGTCGGTCTGCGCCACCAGGAACTGCAGGCGGGTGCCCAGCCCGAGCCGGCCCGGCACCCCGTGGGCCCGCGCGGTCAGCAGGTGGGCCAGCTCGTGCAGCAGGACGATCGACCAGGCGACGGCGGCGTTGCCGGCCAACACGAGGCTGGCGTGCGGGCTCCACAGCAGGTCACGGTGGCTCGGCAGGACGCCGGGGGTCAACAGCGCCGTCACCGCGGCGACCCCGGTCACCGCCAGCGCCGCGACGGCGACGGGGCGACCGATCAGCCACCGCACGTGCTCCGGGCGCAGCCGGGGCAGGGTCGGTGCGGGCACCGGAGCGCCGGGCAGCGGCCGTCCGTCGACGGCGGCGACGAAGCCCAGCCCGACCAGGTCGCGGACGAAGCCGGCGATGTCGATCTCGCGCCCCCGCTCGGCGCGCAGCCGCAGGTAGGTCTCGTCGACGCTGAGCCCCGCCCCGAGCAGCCGCAGGACGGCCGCCGCGATCTCCGGCACGGCGACGAAGTCCCCGGTGTCGACCCGCCCGACGATCCAGTCGTCGCCATCGGGACGCACCCGCAGCTCGTGCAGCAGGACCCGGCAGGAGCCGGCCACCTCGACGCTCACCGGCGCTGCGCCCGGCCGGTGGCGACCACGGCGTCGACGGGTTCGCCGCCGCAGTCGGAGGGGCAGCGCGGGTGCGGCGGGTGGGCGATGAGGAAGTGCTGGTCGGCGGCGACCAGGTTGATCCCCTGGAGCTGACCGGGACGCAGGGCCGGGACGCCGGTGAGCAGCGCGGATGCCAGATGCGCGGCGAGGTGACCGGAGAGCCCGGCGGAGGCGGCGCTGACCGCGCTGCTGCTCTCCCGCTCAGGCGTGTATTCGGCGGCCGGGTCGTCGCGGCGGCGCTTGTCGTGCTCGGCCAGCCAGAAGCACTCGTAGCAGGGCCCGAGCCCGGGCAGGTACGCCGCCGCCGTCACCACCGGCCCGTGGTAGCCGGCGTCGACCCACGGCGTGCCGGTGTCCAGGCAGACCCGGTTGGCCCAGGCCCGGATGGCGCCCGGCCGATCGGCGCAGAGCACCAGCACGTCGCGGTCGGCGACCAGCCGCCGCAGGTCGGCCGGCCCGCGCACCTCCGCCCGCTCGCCGGTGACCTCGATGTCGGAGTTGAGCTGGCGCAGCCGGGCGACGGCGGCGTCCACCTTGGGCCGGCCGATGTCCTCCTCGACGTACACGGTCTGGCGGTTGAGGTTGGACAGCTCGACCACGTCGGGGTCGACGCAATGCAGCCGCCCCACGCCGCTCGCAGCCAGGGCGAGCGCGGCGGCCCCGCCGGTGCCGCCCAGCCCGACGACGACGGCCCGGGACCGCTTCAGGGCGAGTTGCGGCTCCCAGGAGGTGGCGCGCGGGACCAGGTCGATCCACCGGTGGAAGCGGCGGCTGCGGTCGTAGCGTTCCCGGTCCCGGTCGGTGAGCTCCGGCGGGTCGGGGGCCGCCGCGTCGTCGAGGTAACCGGCGGCGGCGAACTGGTCCAGCGCGGCGCGCACCGCCCGCGCCGTCTCGGTCGGGTGCGCGGCGAGGACCCGGGCGACGATCTCCTCGGCGCTGCGGGTGCCGTCGGCGGCGCGCAGCGTCGTCCAGATCGCGCCGGTGGTGTCGAGGACCTCGGCGGCGATGCCGTAGACCGAGCCGCCGATGCGGACCCGCCCGCCGGGCAGCCGGTGGAGGCCGTGCTCGGGTTTCACCTGCGGATACCACCCGGACGTGATGAGTGAAGCCATCGATCCTCGCCCCCGTACGACAGATCGCTGTCTTGGCGATCAGCCTGGCGGACGACGGCGGCGAAAGCAACACCCTGTGCCCGAACGGTTACCCTGCCGGGCGGACGGGGTTGCGCGGCGGTGGCCGAGCGACGTCGGGGCTAGTCCGGCGGCAACGGCACCTGGAGGAGGGCGGTGCCGCGCAGGTCGAGCCAGGCCCGGTCGGGCCCGCGCACCAGGCGCAGCATCACCTCCGCGCAGGCCGGGCAGCGGGCCACCAGGCCGGGCGCGTGGGAGTAGACCCGCAGGCCGGCCATCGGACCGGTCATGCCACACGACGCGCAGCGCCCGGTGGCCCCGCTGACGTCCACCGCGAAGACCTCCCGCAGGGGGCCGTCGAGCATGTTGCCGTCCAGGTAGGACAGTTCGGTCATGGGGTCTCCTCGTCGGCGGTCAGCCGGTGGGGCCGAAGCGTTCGGTGCGGACCCGACGCGGCTGGTGGCCCAGCCCCACCAGCAGGTCCGCCACCGTCTCCACGAAACCGGTCGGGCCGCAGACGTAGCACAGCGGCTCCAGCTCGGCCGGCCAGCCGTGGCTGTTCACATCCGCCAGCCCGATCCGGTGCAGCTCGCCCCGCCACCCGTCCGGCGCGGCCCGGGTGTAGACGTACGCCACGTCGAGACCCTGGTCGTCACGGGCCCGGCGGCGCAACTCGTCGGCGTAGATCACGTCGGCCGGCGTGCGCGCGGAGTAGACCAGCCGGAACGGGGCCCGGCTGCCGACGGCGCGGCGCGCGCGGACCATCGCCATCAGCGGCACCACGCCCGAGCCGCCGCCGACCAGCAGCACCGGCGCGGTCTCGGCCGGCCGCCACACGAACCACCCGCCCACCGGGCCGCGCACCTCCACCGGGTCGCCGGGCGTCCAGGCGTCCGTGAGGTACGGCGAGACCTCCCCGTCGGGCACGCGCTGCACGGTCAGCGCGACGTGGTCGCCTTCGGCGGGCCCGGCGAGGGAGTACGACCGGGCGGCCTGGTAGCCGTCGGGGGCGGTGAGCCGGACGTCGACGTGCTGGCCGGGCAGGTGGCCGGGCCAGCCGGGGACGTCGAGGACGAGGGTCTGCGCGGTCGGCGTCTCGGCCCGGCGCTCGACGAGCCGGGCCACCTGCCAGCCCAGCGGGGCGGCCGGCGGGGCGCTCAATCGCCGGCGTAGCGCTGCTCGCGCCACGGGTCGCCGTAATCGTGGTAGCCGGCGGTCTCCCAGAAGCCGGGTGAATCGGTGGCGCCGAGGCGGATGCCGCGCACCCACTTCGCGGACTTCCACAGGTAGAGGTGCGGCACCAGCAGCCGGGCCGGTCCGCCGTGCTCGACGGGCAGGTCCCGGCCGTCGTAGCCGTGCACCACCCAGGCGCGCCCGCCGCGCAGGTCGGCCAGCGGCAGGTTGGTGGTGTACCCGCCGTAGCAGTGGACCAGCGCGTACGCCGCGTCGGTGTCGACGCCGTCGAGCAGCACGTCGAGCGAGACGCCCTGCCAGGTGGTGCCGAGCTTGGACCAGCGGGTCACGCAGTGGATGTCGACCGTCGGGGTCTCCTGCGGCAGGGCGGTGAACTCGGCCCACGTCCAGCGGTGCTCCGCGCCGGTCTCGGTGGCGACGACGAACTCCCAGGCGTCCGGCCGCACCCTCGGCGTCGGGCCGGCGGAGAGCACCGGGAAGTCCTCGGTGAGGTACTGGCCGGGCGGCAGGGCCGGCCCCGCTGTGCGGCGCCGGCCCTGGAATCCCGGTGACACGATTCCCACCCGTCAGTCGTACCACCTGTGGGAGCGCGGCGGTACCGTTCGCCCGGACCGACGCGGCGGGCGCTCGCGGCGTCAGCGCCGGTCGGCGACGACCTCCTTGTCGCCCGGCGAGGCGTCTCGGGTGGCCCGGAGGCTGGTCAGCGTGACGACGACCAGCACTCCGATGATCACGCCGAGCGAGGCCAGGGTCGGGATCTCCGGCACCCCGGACCAGATTCCGTGCGCCCAGTGCAGGCCGAGCTTGACGCCGATAAAGGCGAGGATGATCGCCAGGCCGTAGCTGAGGTGCACGAGCCGGCTGAGCGCGGCGTGCAGCACGAAGTAGAGCGCCCGCAGCCCGAGCAGGGCGAAGGCGTTGGTGGCGAAGACCAGGTACGGGTCCTCGGTGATGCCGTAGACGGCCGGCACCGAGTCGACGGCGAAGACCACGTCGGTGGCGAGCACCGCGACCACCACGAGGGCCAGCGGGGTGAGCGCCCGGCGGCCGTGGTGGCGGACGGTCATCCTGGTGCCCTGGTATTCGTCGACGACCGGCATGAACCTGCGCAGCAGCTTCACCGACCGCATCGTGTTGATGTCCACCTCCTGCTCGTGGCCGGAGAGGGCGTCGCGGAGCAGCTTGACGGCGGTGGCGATCAGGATGACGGCGAAGAGCAGGAAGGCGAAGTCCAGGGTCTGCAGCGCCGCCGCGCCGAGGGCGATGAAGACGGCACGCAGCACCAGCGCCCCGGCGATGCCGTAGAGCAGCACCCGCTGGGCGAGCATCGCCGGCACCGCGAACGCGGCCAACAGCAGCATGAAGACGAAGAGGTTGTCGACCGAGAGCGACTTTTCCACCAGGTAGCCGGTGAGGTACTCGACGCCCTGCTGGGAGCCGTAGCGCGACCAGACCCACGCGCCGAAGGCGAGCGGGAGGGCGACGTAGAACGCCGACCAGCCGAGCGCCTCCCTGATCGACACCTCGTGGGGCCGCCGGGTGACGAGGAAGTCCAGCACGAGCAGTGCGAGCACCCCGGCGATGGTGACCGCCCAGAGGGTGGGCGTGCCGATCGAGGACAGCGCATCGGCAGCAAGATGGGACGATTCGGTCATGTGGTCTCCTCGAACACCGTGTCATGTTCGAGGTCTCCTTCACCCACGATTCCGTGGGCAACCACCCGAGGCGCGCCCGGGGCACGCCGTACTGACCGGAATGGTTCGTGGGAAGTACTCCCCTCGTGCGACCAGGTTAGGTCAGCGCAGGGCGACACGCCAAGCCAACACCGGCCCGCCACCAGGGGTGCTGCCCCGATGGCCGTGGCGGGCCCGTCCCGACCTGTTCCGGGACACCCACCCGCGCGCCTAGGGTGTCCCGGTGAGCGAGCGCGCGAACCACCCCGACGCGGACCCGTCGGCCGGCGGCGCGACCGCCGGCCCCCTCACCGGGGTACGGGTGATCGAACTGGCCGGCATCGGGCCCGGCCCGTTCGCCGCGATGATGCTGGCCGACCTGGGCGCCGACGTGATCCGGGTGGACCGGGCCACCGACGTCGACCCGGGTGCCTTCGGCACCCCGCACCCGGACCTGCTCAACCGCGGTCGCCGCTCGATCGCCGTGGACCTCAAGTCGGCCGACGGCCGGGAGGCGGTGCTGGCCCTGCTCGGCGGTGCCGACGCGCTGATCGAGGGCTTCCGCCCCGGGGTGACCGAGCGGCTGGGCCTCGGCCCCGCCGACTGCCTCGCGGCCAACCCCCGCCTGGTGTACGGGCGGATGACCGGCTGGGGGCAGGACGGCCCGTTGGCCCCGTACGCCGGGCACGACATCGACTACCTGGCGTTGACCGGGGCGCTGCACGGCATCGGCCGGGCCGGGGAACGCCCGGTGCCGCCGATGAACCTGCTCGGCGACTTCGGCGGCGGCGGGATGATGCTGGCCCTGGGCGTCGTCGCCGCCCTGTACGCCGTCCGCGCCGGCACCCCCGGCCAGGTCGTCGACGCGGCGATCGTGGACGGCGTGTCGGTGCTCACCACGATGATCCACTCGCTGCGCGGGATCGGCATGTGGCGCGACCCGCGCGGGGTGAACCTGCTCGACGGCGGCGCCCCGTTCTACGACACGTACGAGTGCGCCGACGGCCGGCACCTCGCCGTCGGCGCACTGGAGCCCCGCTTCTACGACGAGCTGGTCCGGCGCACCGGGTTCCCGCTGCCCGGCGACGACGCGCCCGAGCGCACCGACCCGGCGAACTGGCCGGCCCTGCGGGCCGCGTGGGCCCGGCTGTTCCGCACCCGCACCCGCGACGAGTGGACGGCCCTGCTCGGCGCCTCGGACGCCTGCGTCGCGCCGGTGCTCGACTGGCGGGAGGCCCCCGCGCATCCGCACCTGGCGGCCCGGCGGGTGTTCGTGGAGCACGCCGGGGCGACCCAGCCGGCCCCGGCGCCCCGGTTCTCCGGCACGCCGACGGCGCTGCACCGGCCGCCCCCACACCCCGGCGAGCACACCGACGAGGTGCTGGCGCAGGCCGGCTTCGCCGCCGACCGGATCGCCGCCCTGCGCGCCACCGGCGCGGTCGCCTGACCCAGGTGCAAGGAAGGGCCCCCTGTCAACGGATTCTGTTGCACAAGGGTCCCCTCCCAACCACGCACGCCGCCCGGTCAGGACCGGCGCGGGACGGCCGCGCCCGGGGCCAGTGCCGGTTCCACCATGTCCCGGAAGTCGCGCGGCATCTGCACCACGATGTCGTCGAACTCCCCGCCGGTCACCGCCTCGCGTAGCGTGGTGAACACCGCCCTGACCGCCTCCCGGGCGGCCCGCTCGTCGAGCCCGGCCCGCTGGCCGACCCGGGCGACGAACTCGGCCGCGCCGAACCGGTCGGCGGCCTCGGTGTCCGGGCTGGGCCGCAGGACCAGCTGCAACGGCCTCGGCAGCTGGGTCGCGAGGTCGAGCACCTCACCACCGGTCAACCGCTCGGCGAGGGTCTCCAGCGTGGCCCGGGTCAGCTCGACGGCCCGCTCGCCGGGGACCCTCGCCCGCAGGGCCACCTGGTCGACGAAGGTGTCGTAGTTCATGACGATGCTCCTTCCGCTGCCTCGGGCCGGTCGCGCACCCGCCGGAAGGGCTCGACGCACCCCGCCGGAGGAGGGACGCGTACCCGCCGGAGGGGGGCGGAAACGGCGGCCAGGTGAGCCCGATCGCGCGCCCGACGCGGGCGTGGGCCGCCGCACGGTGGGTAACCGCGGCCGGTCGGGAACCCCGATCGCGGCGACGAGGAGCGCACCCATGGCGAGCTACGACGACGTCCTGCAGTACCTGTCCAGCCTCGACTACCCGGCGGACAAGGCCGACGTGGTCCGCGAGGCGGAACGGGAGGGCGCCCCGCCGGACGTGCTACGCGCCCTACGGGCCCTGCCCCCGGTGGACTACGCCAACGGCACCGAGGTGGCCCGGTCCGCCGGCATCGACGTGGCCCCCGAGGCCCGCCCGGCGCGGCGGGCGGCGCAGGCCCGGGAACCGCACACCCGGGTCTCGCAGCACCTGCGGCGCATCTGAACGCCGCGCCGGGCCGGCGGCGCGGGCGAGTGGGGACACGTCCGGTGCGGCGCGTGGACGGCCACACCACGGCGGTGGTCCAGCTCCTCGTGATGGGGCTGGTGGGCCTGCTGGCCGGTGGCCTGTTCGCGCTCGCCGGCTCACCGCGGCTCGGCCCCCTCGTGGGCTGGGACGCGGCGGCGCTGAGCTGGCTGGTGCTGGTGTGGCGCACGTTGTGGCCGCTGGACGGCGAGGGCACCGCCCGGCTCGCCGTGCGGGAGGACCCGAGCCGCGCCGTTCGTGACGTGCTGCTGCTGGTCGCCTGCCTGGCCAGCCTGCTGGCGGTGGCGGTCGTGCTGCTGTTCGCGCACAGCGTCCCACCGGGGCTGCGTCGCGACGCGTACGGCGGGCTGGGCGTGGTGAGCGTGCTGCTGTCCTGGCTGGTGGTGCACACCGTCCACACCGCCCGATACGCGCGGATCTACTACACGGGACCCGACGGCGGGGTGATGTTCCATCAGCGGGAGCGCCCCCGCTACTCGGACTTCGCCTACCTGGCCTTCACCGTGGGGATGACCTTCCAGGTCTCCGACACGAACCTGACCAGCAACGAGATGCGCACCACCGTGCTGCGGCACTCGCTGCTGTCGTACCTGTTCGGGGCGGTGATCATCGCCGCGACGGTGAACCTGGTGGCGGGGCTGGCGAGGTGAGCGGGACGCCGCGACAGACGGGCGCCCCGGGCCGCGAACCGCGACCCGGGGCGCCACGCAGAACCTGTGCCCCGGCGGTGAACGCGGCCCGAACCGGACCGCACCGCCGGGCGGCCACCCCCACCCGAAGAGGGCGGGGGTCAACTGCCGAGATCATCATAGACGCACCATCATCCGAACGGTCAGTTTTCGGGAAAACTGTGGGCCAGGGCACCTCAGATGAGCTTGGCGTACCGCTGCTCCAGGTCCACCCGGGCCAACGCCCCGACCAGCCAGGCGAGCCGCGACTACCCGCGTCGCCGCCCGGCCACGCCTGGCGACGGCAACTCGGCGGCCCCGGCCCGGAGGCAGGCGGCTCAGCGCAGGATCTCTCCGTGCCGAGTCCGGGCCAGCAGCCGGGTGGTCGGCAACGCGGGTGCCGGCAGCGGCGGGGCCGCGTCGTCCGCCACCACCCCGAAGCGGCGACCGGCCGTCCAGTCCTCGCGGGCCGCGGCGACCTCCTCGTGCGACCGGCCGACGAAGTTCCACCACATCACCAGCGGCTCCTCGAACGGCTCCCCGCCAAGCAGCAGCAGGCGGCTGCCTGGGGCGGCGGCCAGGGTCAGGCTCTGCCGCCCCAGGCCGAGGTGGAGTAGCGCGCCCGGCCCCAACGACACGTCGCCCACCTCGGCGGCACCGGACATCGCCAGCAGCGCGTACTCGAAGTCGCGACGCAGCGGCAGTCGGGCCGGCGCCGCACCCCCGGTGGTGAGTTGCGCGCCGAACAGCGGGGTGTGCACCACGGCCGGGGAACGCTCCCCGCCGAGCTCGCCGACCAGCAGCGTGACGTCGGTGTCCCCGTCGCGCCACACCGGCAGGTCCTCGTGGTGGGCGAAGCCGGGCCCACCGGCCCGCGCCGGGTCCGGCAGGGCAACCCACAGCTGCACGCCGTGCATCACCGGCGGATGCTCCGCCGGCGACCGCTCCGAGTGCGCGATGCCGTGGCCGGAGGTCATCACGTTGAGCTGCCCTGGGCGGATCGGCTGCACGTTGCCGAGGCTGTCCCGGTGCACGATCTCCCCGTCGAGCAGCCAGGTCACCGTCTGCAGGCCGGTGTGCGGGTGGGGCGGCACCTCCATGCCCGGCCGCCGTGCGACGTCGTCCGGGCCGAAATGGTCGACGAAACACCAGGCCCCGACCATCCGCCGCTGGCGCTGCGGCAGCAGCCGGCGCACCGTCGTGTAGCGGCCGAGCGGCACGTCGTGGCCCGGCAGCAGCACACTGCCCGAATCGGCGGGCGCCACCCCCGGCGGGCGGGTCTGCGCCGGCAGAGATTCCGTACGATCCACCGCCCGACTGTACGCTCAGGTCCCCTCGACGGTCACCGTGTTGGCCCCGGCGACCATGTCGACGTACACCCGGTCGACCCGGCGGTCCCAGTCCGGCGAGCCGGTCAGCGTGCCGGCCGCCACCCCTTGGCGATGCCGGTCGTAGACGGTGACCGCGCCGGCGCCGGCACCCGCCCGGACCCGGGTCGGCAGCGCACCGGGCACCCGGATCACCAACTGGTTCACCCCGCCGGTCAGGCGCACCGTCAGCGTGCCGACGACCCGGGGCAGGCGCAGGTCGACGCGGGTGGCCCCGGCGGCCAGTTCCAGCGCGGCGAGCCGCCCCCGGGTCAGGTCCAGCACCTGCTCGGTCACCCCGCCGGCCAGCCGCAGCCGCCAGGTCACCCGGGAGTTCAGCACGACCGCCGCGACGCCCGGGCCACGCCGGCCGCTGGGCACCATCCGCAGCCGCATCCGATCCCCGACGAGCTCCGGCCGGGGATCCACCCCGCCGTCGGCCGGGCGGGTGATCCGGTACAGCTCCTCGCCGAGGTCGTCGATGCGCAGGTCGAACGTGGTCAGTCCGTCGACCAGCTCGAAACTCGCCCGGGCACGCCCCGCCAGGGGTGCGGTGAGCACCCGCCCGTCGGCCGAGGCTCCCCCGCCGCCGGGCTCGGCCGCCAGCGGCACCGTCGACCCGACGTCCGGCCTACCGCCGGAGAACGCCACCCCCAGCCGGTCCGGGTTCGCCAGAGTCACCGCCACCGCACCGGCACCCAGCGCCAGCACCACCACAGCGGCGGCGACCATGAGCCGTACGCCGCGCGGCCAGGCCGGCGCGGGCGGCTCCGCGACGGGGTCCCCGGTCACCTCGACGACCGGCGCGGGCACCGGAGGAGCGTCCCCCGGGCGGCGATACGCGTCATGCTCCGACACCGGCATGTGCTCCCCTTTCGCGGTCCCCGCCAGGCAGTACGTACCCGGCCCGGGATCGGATCAGTCCGCCGCCGGCTTGCAGGGAGGGGCCCCTTGTTGACGCTTTCGGTAGAGGAGGGGTCCCTTGTTGACGCCTGCTGGCCGGGGACGCCGTCGAGCCGGGCCCCGGTTGTGGTGGCCCGGCTCGATGGCTGTGTGTGTGGGTCAGTTGTTCCAGTGTTGGGTGACGAGGTCGGCGGCCTGTTGTTCCCATTGGGCGTAGGCGTCGGGGTAGGCGGAGACCTGGACGGTTTGGGCGGCGTCGGTGAGGGGCATGTTCTGCCAGCCGTCGACCTGCTTGAGGCCGGTGAGGAAGGCGGTGGTGGCGTATTCGGGGTCGGTGATCTGCTCCGGCGAACCCCAGCCGCTGGAGGGGCGCTGTTGGAACAGGCCGAGGGAGTCGTGGTCGTTGTGGTCGCCGAGGTGGCCGAGGTTCTGCAGCTTCGATTCCTGTAGGGCGGTGCCGATGGAGATGACGGCGGCGCGTTCGTCGAGGCCGGTCTTCTTGGTGGCGGTGATGATGGCCTTGGCGTTGGTGGTCTGTTCGGTGTCGAGGTCGATGTGCGACTGCGCGCCCTGTACGCCGTGGGGGGTGAGGGCGGCGGTGTCCACGCCGGTGTTGTCGGCCTGCACGGCGACGGGTCGGGTGTCGACCGTGTCGGTGCTGGTGGTGGTGTGGTGGAGGGGTCCGGCGGCGAGGCCGCCGGCGAAGGCGAGTCCGGCGATGCCGAGGACACTCTTGCGCAGGATGGTCGTGGTCATGGGGGGGTGACTCCAATCCGGGGGTCGACACCCACCCGGGCAGAGGGCTCGGGGTGGGTGTGAGCACCACGTCGAGGCGCCCGAACAACGAAGCAGGGAGATGGGGGCGGCTGCCTTGCGGCGCCGGGTCCAGGTATAACGACCCCGGCCCCGCCGCGATTCCGGCCCTGGGGTGCCGCCGGTCACCACCCACCCCGCCGCCCTACCGGGACAATCCGCCCATCCGGGCGGTTGATCGACTTCATGCCGGGCAGGTGGGGGTATCCCGTCCCGTTGATACCGCCATGTCGCCGACAGGGAGTCGATCAACCAGGCGGGTCCGGCGGGTGGACTCGACCGTCAGTGCTCAGGCCCGCCCCGCCAGGAGCCGCTGCGGTAGACCGTCCCTCGGTACTCCCCCGGGCCATGCTCAGGCCCGTCCGGCAGCCCCGCCTCGGCACCGACAGACGGACCATCCGCAGACAATCCACCCACGAACGGACCCTCGTCGGACGAACCTGCGGGAGAGTGCGCCGTGGCATCGCGGCGCGCGGCGCGGGACCGCCGTACCCGGGTGACGACGAACCACGCGACCGCCAGCGTGGACACGGCGATGACCACGTTCTGGAACGCGCCGACGTACCCCTCGACCACGTGCCAGTTCTCGCCGAGCAGGTAGCCCGCCATGACGAAGACCGTGTTCCAGATGAGGCTGCCCAGCGTCGTGTACAGCAGGAACGTCAGCACCGGCATCCGCTCCACGCCGGCCGGGATCGAGATGAGACTGCGGAACACCGGGATCATCCGGCCGAAGAACACCGCCCTGACGCCGTGCCGGAGAAACCACGCCTCCGTGCGGTCGACGTCCTCGAGCTTGACCAGCGGCAGCTTGGCAACGATGGCCCGCATCCGGTCCCGGCCCAGCATCGCGCCGATCCAGTAGAGCGCCAGCGCGCCGACCACCGAGCCGAGGGTGGTCCAGCCGATCGCTCCGACCAGACTCATCCGTCCCTGGCTGGCGACGAATCCCGCCAGCGGCAGGATCACTTCGCTGGGGATCGGCGGGAAGAGGTTCTCCAGCGCGACCGCCAACCCGGCGCCGGGGCCACCCAGCCGTTCGACCAGGCCCGTGACGAATCCGACCGGTCCGCCGGACCCGGGCTCGGGCTCGGGACCGGCAGCGACCGTACGGGGGAAGGGCAGGAGCGGCTGCGTGCTGATCATCCGACAACGTTAGTGACCGTTCTCGCCGGCTGCCACGCCCCGGATCGGGGGTACGGGAGCGAAAGAGGCCGGACGTACCCCGTGGACCAACCCGCGCCGGTGCCGGCCCGTCAGCCCGCCGCGTCGCCGCGCGCCCCCGCGTATCCGGTGAGCAGTTCCCGGATCCGGGCGGCGGCCTCCGCGCCGATCCGGTCGCGCTCGACCGCCTCGGCGATGTCCTCGCGCAGTTCCCGCAGGCGCTTGGCCCGGTCCTTGAGCTTGCCCTGGTTCAGCTCGGCGACGTCTTCGCGCAGTTCGTCGGCGGTGTTGCGGTCGATCTCGCCGCGCACCTGCGCCTCGTCGATCAGGTCGGTGAGCTCGGCGGCGAGCTGGCGCAGGGTGACCGGCCGCGGCCGTACGGTGGTCGGTAGGGCGGCGGCCGACGGAGCCGGTACGGTCGCCTGCTCGTCGACGGGTGCGACGGCTCCGGGCGCCCCGGCCGGCGGGGTCGGTGGCCCGTCGTCGAGGGCGAGCAACGCGACCACGCCGACGAGCAGCGCCATCCCGGCGGCGACGAGGACGCCGAACAGACGGTTGCCCTGACGCGGGGCGCGGGGCGCGCGCGGGGCGGACGCGGGCACCGGGACGGACCGCCGACCTGGTCGGGCCGGGGCTGCCCAGGGCCCGGCGCGCTCGACCAGGGTCGGCGGGTGGTCCAGGGCCGAGAGAGCGACAGGCCGGTCGATGGAGCAACAGGCCGGGTCGGGGCCGACGCGGCGGCAGGGCGGGGTTCGGCCGGGGCCTCCGTGGCCGGCGCCGAGCCGAGCCGGCGGGCCAGTTGGGCGGCGGTGGGTCGCCGGGCCGGGTCGGCGTTCAGGCAGGCGAGGGTGAGCGCGGCGATGTCCGGGGGCAGGCCGGGGACGCGCAGCGGCGGGGCCTGCCGATGCGCCGCGTGCGCCGCGAGGGCGTCCTCCCAGGTCTGCACGGGCAGCGGGGCACGGCCGGCGAGGGCGCGGTAGAGCAGGGCCCCGAGGGCGTACACGTCGCTGGCCGGGTTTGGCAGCCCGGGGCTGAACCGCTCGGGTGCGAAGTATGCGGGGGTGCCCATCATCGGCTCTCCAGCCGGCCGGGGACGAGGCTCGTGCGGCCCTGGGCGCGGCCGGAGCGGCCCGGGACGAGGCTCGTACGGCCCGGCGAGGGCGGCGATGCCGAAGTCGAGCACCTTCGCGCCGCTCTCGGTGAGCATGATGTTGCCGGGCTTGATGTCGCGGTGCACCACGCCGATGCGGTGTGCGGCGGCCAGGGCACCAGCGACCTGCCCCGCCAGCGGAACTGCTTCGGGCCAGGGCAACGGGCCGGAGGTGAGCCGGTCGGCGAGACTGCGCCCCTCGACCAACTCCATCACCAGGTACGGCACCACCGTCCGGCGCCCGAGGGCCGCCTCGCCATAGTCGTACACCTGGGTGACGTGCGGGTGGGTGAGCCGGGCGGCGGCCCGGGCCTCGCGCTGGATGGTGGCGCGCAGGTGCGGGTCGGCGGCGAGTTGGGCCGCGAGCGCCTTGACCGCGACGGGGCGGTGCAGGACGTCGTCGTCGGCGCGCCACACTTCGGACATCCCACCGAGGCCGATGCGCTCGCGCAGGACGTAGCGGTCGTGCAGCCGCAGGGCGGGCGTGAACGGCGACATGATGGTCCAGTCTGCCTGCCGGACGGTGCCGGGCACCAGTCGTGGTGACCGGCACCGTCCGGCGTTGTCCGCCCGTACGCCCACCCCGACGCACGGGCGGACACCCCGACGCACGGGCGGACACCCCGACGTGGGCGGATGCGTCAGGCGCAGCGGGACATGGTGGCCGTGGTCGGGTGCGGTTCCATGCGGTCGGCGAGCCGGCGCAGAGCGGTCGCCATGACGAGCCGGGCGGGCGCGAGCCGGGGCGGGCGGGGCCGGTCCGGACGGACGGGCGCGTCCGGGCGGGCCGAGTTCACGTGCCGGTTGACGGCGTCGATGGCGAGGCTGTAGCCGGTGGGCAGGTCCATGGTCAACTCCTCGGGGCGGGGTGGGTGGACGTACGGACGACGAGTGCGGTGGGAAGCAGGACGTGCCCGGCGGCCGGGTCTGCGGGCGGGTCGAGCAGCAGTTCGGCGGCGATGCGGCCCTTCTCCTCGGCCGGTTGCCGGACGGTGGTCAGCCCCGCCTCGGCGGCGGCGTCGACGTCGTCGAAGCCGGTCACCGACACGGTGGGCGCCCCGGGCGGTCGGCCGGGGTCGGCGAGGACGTCGAGCACGCCGAGGGCCAGGACGTCGGAGCAGGCGAGCACCGCCGTGGGCGGGTCGGCGTCGGCGAGGACGGCCGCGACGGCGGCGGCGCCGGCCGGTCGGCTGTTGTCGGCGGCGCTGAGGACGGTGAGGTCGGACCAGTCGACTCCGACGGCGGCGAAGGCGTCGGCGAAGCCGGCGAGCCGGCCCCGGGTGGTGGGGTGGGTGGCATCGGCCGCCGTGGGCAGCCGCGCCACGCCCGGGGCGGCGTCGGGGCGGATCCCATCGCCGAGCAGCGCGACCCGTCGGTGCCCCAGGCCGGCGACGTGCGCGGCGACGGACCGGGCGGCGACGCGCTCGTCGATGCCGACGAACCGGTCGGTGGGGCCCGGACTGGCCGGTGGCGCGGTGGTGACGAACGGCAGGCCGCGGGCACGGATCGCGTCCAGCGTCCCCTCCTCGTCGCCGACGCAGTAGACGCAGAAGCCGTCGACGGCGGCGTCGGCCACCGCCCGGCGGGCCCGGTCGGCGTCGGCGGGCAGGGGCACCAGCAGCAGGCTGATGTCGCGCCGCTCGGCCGCCGCGCTGACCCCGGCGAGGAAGCGCACGGCGAAGGGGTCGGTGAACGCGTACGACAGTTGGGAGGTGAACAGGACGCCGATTGCGCCGGCGACCCCTCGGCGCAGCGAACGGGCGGTGGGGTTGGGGCCGGGGTAGCCCAGTTCCTCGGCTGCGGCGAGGATCCGGCGGCGCAGGGCGGCGGAGAGCTGGTCGGGCTGGCTGTAGGCGTTGGAGACGGTGCTGCGTGAGACGCCTACCGCGTCGGCGACCGCTTGCAGCGTCGGCTTCGACACGTCTCCCCCCTTCTGGATCGATCCAGTTCTGTATCGATCCAGAGACTAGCCGGACTGGCCGGTGACCGTCAATGGGTCCGAAAGGAGCGGGGCGGGAGAGAGGGATGACCCGGTGGCTGGCGGGGCCGGCCCCGCCAGCCACCGGGGGTGAGTCAGGGCTTGCGGGCGACGGCCCCGTACATGCTGACGT
>NZ_JBHUVA010000060.1:0-42035 GCF_042670805.1 Micromonospora sp. NPDC057141
GCGGGCGATGTCGTGGACGTGGATGAAGTCCATCGACTGCTCGCCCCGGCCGTCGATGACCGGCGGCTGGCCGGTCTTCAACCGCTTGACGAAGTGGTTGATCACGGAGGTGTAGTACGCGGTCGGCTTCTGGCCGGGACCGTACACGTTGAAGAAGCGCAGGGCGATCCAGTTGAGGCCCTTGCTGCGCTGGTAGAAGGCGAGCAGGTCCTCGCCGGCCCGCTTCGAGATGCAGTACGGGGTGAGCGGGTCGAGCCGGTCGTCCTCGTGCATCGGCAGCTTCTTCGGGTCGCCGTACACCGAGGCGGAGGAGGCGAACACGAGCCGCTTCACGCCGTGGTCGGCTGCCGCCGCGAAGACGTTGTGGTTGCCGACCATGTTGATGTCGATCGACTCGTACGGGTCGGCCTGGCTCTTGTTGATGGATACCGCCGCGAGGTGGACGACGAGGTCGCAACCCTTCATGGCCGCATGCACCGCGCCGCCGTAGCGCACGTCCTGGTCGACGAGTTCGACGTCACCGGTGGCCGCCAGCCTGGCGACCTGGTCCCGGTCACCGCGGAACATGTTGTCGAAGATGCGGACCCGGTAGCCCTTGTCCAACAGCAGCGGCACCACGTGCAGGCCGATGAAGCCCGCACCTCCGGTGATGAAGACGGTCTGCTTCGACATGTCGTGCGATGTCCTTCCTGAAGGAGATCAGCGGCCGATGGCTGCGCTGGCGACGACGTCGACCAGGGTGGCGACGACGGTCTCGACCTGGGCGTCGGTGAGGTTGGCGTGCATCGGGACGGCCAGGTGCCGGGCGAACAGGTCCGCCGAGACCGGACACGGCGCCGTCTGGCCGTACAGCGGCTGCACGTGCGAGGCGTACGTGCCGAAGGTGCACTGCACACCGCGCCGGCGCAACCCGAGGGCGACCGCGCCGCGGTCGATCGAGGGGTCGAGGGTCACCACGTACGACTGCCAGGGGTGCTCGCGGTCCGGTGCCTCGTGGGGCGCGGCGATCAGCTCGTGGTCCTTGAGCAGCTCGCCGTAGCGGGCGGCGGTGCGCCGCTTGGCGGCGAGCAGGTCCGGCAGCCGGTCGAGCTGGGCGGTCATGATGGCCGCCGCCACGTCGGAGAGCCGGTAGTTGTAGCCCAGCTCGGTGAAGGCCGGAATCGGCAGGTTGGACAGCTCGGCCCGGGTCAGCGCGCCCTCCACCCCGTACGTGTGCAGCTTGCGGGCGTGCGCGGCGAGGTCGTCACGGTCGGTGACGTAGGCCCCACCCTCGCCGGCCGTGATGCCCTTGCGGCCGTGGAAGCTGAAGGTCGCCACGTCGGCCAGGCTGCCGGCGGGGCGGCCCTTGTAGGTGGCGCCCGCCGCGCACGCCGCGTCCTCGACCAGGAACAGCCCGTGCCGGTCGGCGATGGCCCGCAGCTCGTCGTAGTCGGCCGGCTGGCCGAACGCGTCGACGGCGATCATGCCGACGGTGCGGGGGGTGATGGCGGCCTCGACGGCGGCCGGGTCCACGGTCCAGATGTCGGGCCGCACGTCGGCGAAGACCGGCTTCGCGCCCGTCCACATCACCGCGTGGCCGGTGGCCGGGAACGTGTAGTCGCCGACGACGACCTCGTCGCCGGGTTGGACCCCCAGGGTGAGCAGCGCCAGGTGCAGGGCGGAGCCGCAGTTGGCGGTGGCCAGCGCGTGTCGGGTGCCGGTGGCGGCGGCGAACCGCTCCTCGAAGCGGCGGCAGGTGGGCCCGGCGCCGGCCAGCCAGCCGGACGCGAAGACCTCGGCGATCGCCGCGAGCTCCGCCTCACCGACGGTGGGCTGGCCGAGCGCGATGACGTCGTCTGACATGAGGCTCCCTAGAAGACGGACCCGGTGAGTGTAGGCACCCCCGACCGGCCGCCACGAATCGGGCACGCCGGGCGCTGGTTACCATCGGTGGTCGCCTGGCGGAGGCGGCGACGGGCAGGGGAGAACGAGATGACGAGGTTCGTGGTCGTCGGCGGCGGCATCGTCGGCCTGGCGGTCGCCCACCGGCTGGTGACCGACCGGCCGGGCGACTCCGTCACCGTGCTGGAGAAGGAGGCCGGCTGGGCGGCGCACCAGACCGGGCACAACTCCGGGGTGATCCACGCCGGGGTCTACTACCGGCCCGGCAGCCTCAAGGCAACCCTGTGCAAGGCCGGCAGCGCATCGATGGTCGAGTTCTGCGCGGCGCACGGGCTGCCGTACGAGGTCTGCGGCAAGCTGATCGTCGCCACCGACCCGGCGGAGGTGCCCCGGCTGCGCGCGCTGCACGAGCGGGCCGCCGCCAACGGCCTGCCGGTGCGGCTGATCGGGGCGGCCGAGGCAGCCGAATACGAGCCGCACGTGTCGGCCGTCGCCGCGCTGCACGTCGCCTCGACCGGCATCGTCGACTACGGCGTGGTCTGCGGCAAGCTGGCGGAGCTGCTCGCCGCAGCCGGGGCGGACCTGCGCACCCGCGCCGAGGTGACGGGGGTGGCCGACCGGCCGGAGGGTGTGGTCGTCACCACCACCGCCGGCGAGGTGGTCGCGGACGTGCTGATCAACTGCGCGGGGCTGCACGCCGACCGGATCTCCCGGCTCGCGGGGGTGGCGACGCCGGTGCGGATCGTCCCGTTCCGGGGCGAGTACTACGAGCTGACCCCGCAGCGGCGCGACCTGGTGCGGGGGCTGATCTACCCGGTGCCGGACCCGCAGTTCCCGTTCCTCGGGGTGCACCTGACGAAGATGATCGACGGCAGCGTGCACGCCGGCCCGAACGCGGTGCTGGCCACCGCGCGGGAGGGCTACTCGTGGGGGCGGTTCAGCCCGCGCGACGTGTGGGACGAGCTGACGTACCGGGGGCTGTGGGCGCTGGGCCGGCGGCACTACCGGTACGGGCTGACCGAGGTGGCCCGGTCGCTGTCGAGGAGCCGGTTCGCGGCGAGCCTGGCCCGGCTGGTGCCGGAGCTGACGCCGGCCGACATCGTCCGGGCCGGCGCGGGGGTGCGGGCGCAGGCGATCCTGCCCGACGGGGGCCTGGTCGACGACTTCCTGATCGTCGAGGCGCACCGGCAGGTGCACGTGCTCAACGCGCCCTCCCCCGCCGCGACCAGCTCGCTGGAGATCGCCCGGCACATCGTGTCCCGGCTGCCGCTGGACACCGCCCGCTGAGGCAGTCAGCCGGGACGGCCAGCTTCGCGCGGGCAGCGGGCGGATCGGCTCAGGCGGGGGCGGCGTCGCGCTGCCTCGGCACGGTTCCGGCCGCGCCGAGGCCGGTCGCCACGGCCTCCACCAGCGCGTCGAGGTACGCCTCGGTCGGCATCGCGCGGGTGATCGCCAGCCGCCAGTACAGCGGCCCGACGATCAGGTCCACGGCGGCGGCGGGTTCGGTGTCGGCGGGCAGCTCGCCGCGGGCGACGGCGCGGGCGACGAGCGACCCGCCGACCTCCTGCTGCTGGGCCCGCAGCACCGCCTGGAGGGTCTCGTCGATCTCGGGGTTGCGGGCCGCCTCGGCCAGCAGGTCGGGCACGATCTGCGCGGCCAGGGGGTGGCTCAGGGCGTGCGCGACCACCCGCAGCAGCAGGCCGAGGTCGCCGCGCAGGCTGCCGGTGTCCAGGCTTGGCAGCTTGCTGCCGGCGGCGGCGCCGACGACTTCGACGACCAGTTCCAGCTTGGAGCTCCACCGCCGGTAGATCGCGGTCTTGCTGACCCCGGCCCGGCGGGCGACGGCCTCGATGGAGAGCCGGCCGTAGCCGACGGCGGCCAACTCCTGCATCAGCGCGCGCCGGATGGCCGTGGTGATCTCGCCCCGCAGCACCGCCGCGCCGGCCGGCGCGCGCCTCTTCTCGGTGGTCACGGCAGACTCTTCTCGGGCGTCACGGCAGACCCTCCTCGGCTGTCACGTGGGACAATGTACCGCAACGACGGTACGGTTGCGTCCCGACGTAGTTATGGACTACCTTCCACGCAGCGACGAGGCGGCGCTCCACGCACCGGCCACCGGCGAACCCGACGTCGCACCCACCCCGTTGGTACAACAGACGCACCCCGCTGGCACGACAAGATCGGAGCGCCCATTCCATGGCCAACACCGCGCTGGCCGACCCCGACGCCGGCCTGACCCAGGCGCAACTGGCCGCCCGGTACGGGCTGCGGGTCGCCGGCGAGCGGCCGTCCCTGGCGGAATACACCCGCCGCCTGTGGGCGTACCGGCACTTCATCGCCGCGTACTCGAACGCCAAGCTGGTCGCCTCGTTCAGCAACGCCCGGCTCGGGCAGCTCTGGCAGGTGCTCACCCCGCTGACGAACGCGGCGGTCTACTACCTGATCTTCGGCCTGGTGCTGGAGCAGAAGAGCATCCCGAACTTCATCGCGTACCTCACCACCGGGCTGTTCATCTTCAACTTCACCCAGACGGCCGCGCAGAACGGCACCCAGTCGATCACCGGCAACCTGGGGCTGATCCGGGCGCTGCACTTCCCCCGGGCCTGCCTGCCGCTGGCCGCCATGCTCACCCAGTTCCAGCAGCTGATGGCCTCACTGGTCGTGCTCGTGGGCATCGTGCTGGTCACCGGCGAGCCGCTCACCGTCGAGTGGCTGCTGCTCGTCCCGATCGTGCTGCTGCAGGCGCTGTTCAACGCCGGGCTCACCATGGCGGTGGCCCGGATGGGCTCGAAGGTCGCCGACCTCAAGCAGGTGATGCCGTTCCTGCTGCGCACCTGGATGTACGGCTCCGGAGTCCTCTACAACGTCGCGCTGTTCGAGGAGAACCTGCCGGGCTGGGCGACGCGGATCGTCGAGGCGAACCCGATGCTGGTCTTCATCGAGCTGGCCCGGCACGCGCTGCTGGAGGGGGCGCCGCTGCTCAACACCTCCATGCCCCAGGCGTGGTCGTACGCGGTGGGCTGGGCGGTCGTGATGGGCGTGGGTGGGTTCATCTACTTCTGGCGGGGCGAACAGGAGTACGGCCGTGGCTGACCACATCGAGGCGTCCAACGACGTCACCGTGACGCTACCGAGGATCGTCGAGCGCATCCCGACCGTGGTGGTCGACGACGCGCACGTGATCTACCGGGTGCACAAGGGCGCCGCCGCCGGCACCAGCCCGGTGGCCGCGCTCAAGCGGATCGTGTCCCGCACCTCGGCGCCGAACATCCGGGAGGTGCACGCGGTCAAGGGGGTCAGCTTCACCGCGTACCGGGGCGAGGCGATCGGGCTCATCGGCAGCAACGGCTCCGGCAAGTCCACCCTGCTGCGGGCCATCGCCGGCCTGCTGCCGGTCAACCGGGGCGCGGTCTACACCCAGGGGCAGCCGTCGCTGCTCGGCGTCAACGCCGCCCTGCTCAACGACCTGCCCGGTGAGCGAAACGTCACCCTCGGCTGCCTCGCCATGGGCATGCAGCCGGCCGACGTGGCGCGACTCGCCCCGGAGATCATCGAGTTCTCCGGGATCAACGAGCGCGGCGACTTCGCCTCGCTGCCGATGCGGACGTACTCCTCCGGCATGGCCGCCCGGCTGCGCTTCTCCATCGCGGCGGCGAAGAAGCACGACGTGCTGCTGATCGACGAGGCCCTGGCCACCGGCGACAAGGGCTTCCGCAAGCGCAGCGAGCAGCGGGTCCGGGAGCTGCGGGAGGGCGCGGGCACGGTGTTCCTGGTCAGCCACCAGCTCTCCTCGGTGCGGGACACCTGCGAACGGACGATCTGGCTGGAATCGGGCGTGCTGCGGATGGACGGCCCGACCGACGAGGTGCTACGCGCGTACGAGGACTTCTCCAACAAGAAGTAAGGTTGCGGCGTCCGTACGGTGTCGTGCGGGTGTCTTCCCACCGCGTCGTCCCTGGGGGGCGGCGCGGTGGTTGCGTTATGGTTCACCCGGCCGCCATGCGGCCGTCACCCCCTGTTCGCCAACCGTGAGAGTGAGGATCGGCAATGACGCAGGACCACACCACTGGCCCGGACGCCACACCGGAGACCCCGGCGCCGTGGCGGCCCTCGCGGACGGTGGCGGTGGTGCTCGCGGGCGGCACCGGGACCCGGCTCGGCCTCGGCATCCCGAAGCAGCTGCTGAAGATCGCCGGCAAGCCGATCATCGAGCACACCCTGGCGGTCTTCGAGGCGGCCCCCGAGATCGACGAGATCATCGTGCTGATGGCCGACGGCCACGTCCCCGACGCCCAGCAGATCGTCGACAAGGCCGGCTTCCGCAAGGTCAGCAAGGTCATCGCCGGCGGTGACACGCGCAACGCCACCACCCGCATCGCGCTGGACGCGGTCGGCGAGGGCGACGTCAACATCCTCTTCCACGACGCGGTGCGCCCGCTGCTCAGCGGCCGGATCGTCCGGGAGTGTGTCAACGCGCTCTGGACGTACTCGGCGGTCGACGTGGCGATCCCCTCGGCCGACACGATCATCCAGGTCGACTCCGACGACTGCATCACCGACATTCCCGTCCGGTCCACGCTGCGCCGGGGGCAGACCCCGCAGGCGTTCCGGTCCGGCACGATCCGCCAGGCGTACCGGATCGCCGCCGGCGACCCCGACTTCGCCGCCACCGACGACTGCGGCGTCGTGCTGCGCTACCTGCCCGGCACCCCGATCAAGGTGATCGACGGCTCGGACGAGAACATCAAGGTCACCCACCCCGTCGACGTGCACCTGGCGGACAAGCTGTTCCAGCTCGCCGCCGCGCAGGCCCCGCGGCTCACCGACCGGGGCTACACCGAGGAGCTGACCGGCCGCACGATCGTCGTGTTCGGGGGCAGCTACGGCATCGGCCACGAGCTGACCGAGCTGGCCCGCCGCCACGGCGCGCAGGTCTTCCCGTTCAGCCGCTCCACCACCGGCACGCACGTCGAGCGCGCCGAGGACGTCGAGATCGCGCTGAAGACCGCCTTCGAGGCCACCGGGCGGATCGACCACGTGGTGGTCACCGCCGGCATCCTGGAGAAGGGCGAGCTGGCCGAGATGGACCAGGAGACCATGGACCGGGTCCTGCACGTCAACTTCGTCGGCCCGGTCACCATCGCCCGGCAGTCACTGCCGTACCTGCAGCAGACCAAGGGCCAGTTGCTGCTCTACACCTCCAGCTCGTACACCCGGGGCCGGGCCCGCTACGCGCTCTACTCGGCCACCAAGGCCGCCCTGGTCAACCTCACCCAGGCGCTCTCCGACGAGTGGGCCGAGTTGGGCGTACGGGTCAACTGCATCAACCCGGAGCGCACCGCCACCCCGATGCGCACCAAGGCGTTCGGCGAGGAACCGGAGCACACCCTGCTGGCCGCCGAGACCGTCGCCCAGTCGTCGCTGGACGTGCTGATCTCCGAGCTGACCGGGCAGGTCATCGACGTGCGCCGGGCGCCCGGCGAGGCACCCGCCGCGAGCGTGCCCGCCCAGGCCAGCCGCGCGTCCGCCCCGGCTGCGGCCGGCTGAGGCGTCGACGGCCACCGCGACGGGCGAAGGAAGCGAAGCGACATGCGTGGTGACCTGGTCAGGAAGCTGACCGCCCGGGTGGCGGCCACCGGCCTGGCGGTGTTGGCGTTCCTCGTGCTCGCCCTGACCGGGGCGACGGGCTGGGGCCTGGCGCTCGCGGTGGCGGCCCTGGCCGCCGCCGGCTGGGAGCGGCGGGTCCGCCCGGCCGCCGACAGCACCGCCGAGGCGGTGCTGCTCGCCGCGGCCATCCTCGTCGGGTACGCCCGGCGGCTCGACGCCGGCTTCGACCCGGCACTGACGGCGACGGCCCTGGTGCTGCTGGGGCTGGTGCTGCTGGTGGGGCCACTGCGGCAGGCCGGCGACCTGGAGATCCGGGCGGTGAACCTGCCCGTGCGGTCGTGGACCCCGCTGGTCGCGGGCCGGCTGGGCGACGCCCTGCTGGTGCTGCTCGCCGTGGTGGCGCTGGCCGCCGCCCTGGTGCTGCCGGCCGGGGTGGCGCTGCTGGTGGCCCTCGCCGTCGGGGCGGGGGCCGGGGCGGTCACGGTGGACCTGGCCAAGCGGCGGTTGCGGCCCGGGGCGGGCGGCTCGGCGGTGGCCCGGGCGCTGCGCGCGCACCGGCCGGAGTTCCTGCTGCACTTCTCCGCCCCGCCCGGGTCGGAATACCAGGTCACCATGTGGCTGCCCTACCTGGAGCGGATCGGCCGGCCGTTCTTCGTGATGGTGCGGGAGCCGGAGTTCCTCGCCCCGCTCGCCGCGGCCACCACCGCGCCGGTGGTCTACTGCCCGACGCTGAAGGCGATGGACGAGGCGCTGGTGCCGAGCCTGAAGGTGGCGTTCTACGTCAACCACGGGGCGAAGAACAGCCACTGCATCCGGTTCGCGCAGCTCACCCACGTGCAGATCCACCACGGCGACAGCGACAAGGCCCCGAGCGCCAACCCGGTCACGGCGCTGTTCGACCGCAACTTCGTGGCGGGCCGGGCCGCGATCGACCGGTACGCCCGCGCCGGGGTGGACATCCCGGCGGAAAAGTTCGTCGTGGTCGGCCGCCCGCAGGTCGAGTCGATCGAGGTACGCCGCACGCCGACCCCCGGTCTGGCGAACCCGACGGTGCTCTACACCCCGACCTGGACGGGGCACCACGCCGATGCGAACTACTGCTCGCTGCCGGTGGGCGAGACGATCGTGCGGGGGCTGCTGGCCCGGGGCGCGACGGTGATCCTGCGCGCCCACCCGTACACCGGACAGAACCCGGCGTCGGCGCGGCAGCTCGCCCGGCTCACGGAGCTGCTGGCGGCGGACCGGGCCCGCACCGGGCGGCAGCACGTCTTCGGCGCGGCGGCCAGCCGGGAACTGTCCCTGGTCGACTGCGTGAACCGCTCCGACGCGCTGGTCTCGGACGTCTCCGGGGTCATCTCCGACTACCTCTACTCCGGCAAGCCGTACGCGGTGACGGACATGGTCGGCGACGGCGACCGCTTCGTCGAGCGGTTCCCGCTGGCCGGCCCGGGGTACGTGCTGCGGCGCGACGCGGGCAACCTCGACGAGGTGCTCGCCCTGCTGCTGGACACCGACCCCAAGGGGGCCGCCCGCTGGGGCACCCGGGCCCACTACCTGGGCGACTTCCCGGCCGAGTCGTACGCCGAGGCGTTCCTGGCGGCGGCCCGCCGGGAGCTGGAGCCGGGCTGGCACCCGCCGGCCCCGCGCGCCGCCGACGCCGTGGCCCACTCCCCCACCGCCTGAGCGTCCCGCCCGTCGGCCACAGCAGGTTGTGCCGGCGGGCGAACACGGGGAACTCCGCGCCGGAGCAGGGCAGGCGGGCGCCCGTAACCCCAGAGCCAGCACGCCGTCCGCCATCCGGGAGTGATCCGCCTGCGGTCTCACCGGACCGCGAGCCGGGACCGGCCCCGGCTCTCTCGGGAGAGCCGGGGCCGGTGGGGGAGGGTGGTGTCAGGCCGAGTAACCGCGGGTCGCGGCCCAGTGGGCCAGCGCGGCGGTGCTGATCCAGTACGCCGGGACGGCCGGGTCCGCCGAGTCGGCGATGCGCACGGCGCGCCCGGAGTCGCGGTAGCCGACGACGGCGATGTAGTGGCCGCCGGGAAAGGAGTGCCAGCCGCCGTCGACGTCGGTGGCGTCGCCGGCGATGTTCACCACGACGCCGCGCCCGGCGCTGATCGCCTTCACGACGTCGGCCTGGAGCTGGTCCGTCTCCGCCGGGGTGGCGGCGCCGCCGGGGATCAGCCGGGTCCGGTACGGGTCGCCCTTGACCATGTCGTTGAGCACCCGGGTGGTGTCGTAGGCCGAGTTGGTGCCCATCTCGGTGGTGCCGAGGCGGGCGGCTAGGTCGTCCTGGGTGCCCTCGACGCCGGTGGCGGAGAGCGCGTTGCGCACCGCCGCCGGGCCACAGTAGTAGTAGGTGGTCTGTGCCTCGTAGTCGTAGTCGAGGACCTTGGCCGACGGCGGCTTCGGGGCCGCCGGCTTCGCCGTGGTCTTCTTCGGCGTCGCCGTGGCGGTCAGGTCGGGGTTCGGGGCGGCCGAGGTGGCGCTCGGCGACGGCGAGGCGCTGGTTGGTGCACCGGCAGAGGGCGGCACGGCGATCCGTGCCTGGCCGCGGCTGGCCGCGCCATCGAGGCGGGGCACGACCTCGGCGACGGCGGCGCTGGTGGTCCGCTGCGGGGCGGGGGCGTCGGCGGCGGCGAGCAGCGCGCCGGTGCCGGAGGCCAGCAGGAGCGCCGCAGCGGAGCCGGCGACGACCTGGTACGGACGTTCCGTGGCGAGTCGCCGCAGGTGCCGCTTGAGTTGATCGTTCATGTGTTCCTCCACGGGACGGGGGCGGAAGCGGAGGCATCCGGGCGCACGGCGGCGCACGGCGGCGCGGAGCAGGTCCGCGGCCGGTGGGGTCCGCTTTCTGGGGGCGCCCACTCAGGCGGGCGTACGCAAGGGTGCGACGGTCAGTGCGCCTGTTCGGCGGCGGCGGACGCGGGCACCGGGCTCCGTGGTGGAGGAACAACCCGGGGGGTGGGGTCGTGCTGCACGAGGATGGAACTCCTTCCGACACCGCCTACCGGGTTAGCTGACGGATTCGGGCGGGAAGATCGCCCTACCGCAGGCCGTGGCCCGCAGATTCACCCCGGACGTGCAATGGGTCCCCGGTTCGTGATGATCACGATTGAGCGGGTCGGCGCGGCGTCGCCTCTTGCGATCGGGTACCGCACCGGACGGGCCGACACTACTGGCCGACCGCAGCCCTGCCAACCCCTCGCCACCTGCTTAAACGCCCCAGTGCGAACTCGTTTACGGGCCATTCGGAGCTGACGTGTCTCAATGGGAGGCTCGGCTCAGACGACGTCAGCGGACCGTAACGGGACAACCGGTCACGATCGTCGGTGAATTGCGACAGCCGATCGGACCGTCTGGACCGGTTGCCCGATTCCCGACGGTCGTGACCCGGCTCACGGCCGACCACACCCCCGCCCCGGTGATCAAGAGGAAAACGTCAGAGTTGATCTCCATCATGACGCAAACTTCTTGATCACCGGGGCGAGGCGGGGGCGGGCGGGGGGCGGGGGGGGCGGGGCGGTGGAGGCTCAGCCGATCCGGGCCGGGCGCCAGCGGGCCGGGCGCCAGCGGGCGGCCGGGACGGCGCGGCCGGCTGCCGCCGCGCGGGGGGCCGGCACCTCCGTGGGTCGGACACGTTCGGCGGCGGCGTACGCCTCGGCGGCCAGCGCCCGGGCGGCCTCGGCGGCCAGTTCGGCGTCGCCCCACGCGGCCCGCTCGCGCTCGGCGGCGGCCCGGTAGCGGGCCAGCCTGCCGTCCCGGACCGCCCGGGCCAGGACGACCTCCTGTTCCACCGGGTGCAGCCGGGGGTCCCAGCCGCCCCGGCGGGCGAAGACGTCGCAGAGCTGGCCGATGGACAACTCCCCCCGCAGGTGGGCTGCCGTGGCCGCATGGTGCAGCCAGCGCTCCCGGGCCGCGTACTCGGCGGGCGTGCGCGGGGTGCGCGGCGTCGGCAGGGCGCCAGCGTCACGGAAGCGCCGGGCGGCGGTCTCCGCCTCGTCGTACGCCTGCCAGGCCCGCTCGGCGGCGTCCTGGACGGCCGTCCACGCAGCCCGCCGGCGGCGGGCGTTCTGCGCGGCCCCGGCGGCGGCCACCGCCACCTCCTCGGCGTACCGGCGCTGGTCGGCGGCCTCCGGGGCGGGCGGCGCGGCGGGGCCGGTCGGGGGCTCGGTGGCGGGCGGGCGGTCCCGCTCCGGGCGGGCGACCAGCACGGTGAGCACGGTGAGCGCCAGCACGAGCAGCACGGACCAGATGGCGGCGGCCACCGGCACCTCGGTCAGGATCTGGTAGAGAACGATGTCCATGGTCGGCACCTCACAGGAGTGGAGGCGGAAAGGGATCCGCACCGCCGCCGGGCGGGACGCGTGCGGCGTACCGGGCCCGGCGGACGGGTGCGGCGGTGAAACCTCGTCGGCGACGGTGGTGGCGGGCGCGGCCCGCCGGGTGGCTCAGGCGACCGGGTGGCTCAGGCGACCGGCGGCGCGCGGGGGCCGGCGGCGGCGGGGGTATGCCCGGTCGGCACCCGCTGCGGGGCCGGCGCGGTAACCGACGGGTGCCCGGCCCCGGCTGGCGGTGGCGCGTCGGCCGGCCGCAACACAACGGCGGCATCCGCGGCGACGGTGGACTCTGCGGCGACGGTGGATTTCGTGGCGGCGGTGGCCGCGACGACCGGGCCAGGATCGGCACCACCGGGAACCATCGTGCCGAGCGGCAGCGACGCGGCACCGAGGGAGAACGCGACCACGACAGCGAGGCTCGCCAGCATCCGCGCCGTCCAGCGCGCGACCCACCACAGGGGACAGGTCAGCGCGACGGGAAGCACATGTCCACGCTACCGCCACCGCTCGCGCCGCGCACGGTCGGCTGGCGTGTCACTCCTCGACACGGCGTGGCGCACTGCCGGCGGCGCTCAGGGTGCGGCGGCCGGGGTGCGGGGCCGGCGCGGCGGCCCGAGCCGGCGGGTCAGCGGCGTCTCCACCCAGCGGTGCAGCAGCGCGGCCAGACCGAGGTTCACCAGCAGGAAGCCGACCGCCACCAGTGGGCCCCACCAGCCGGGCAGCCCCGTGCCGAGCCGGTCGGCCAGCCGCAGGACGGTGACCATGACGAAGACGTGCACCAGGTAGAAGGCGAAGGAGACCTCGCCGAGCCAGACCATCGGCCGGGACCGCCAGGGCGTCCGCGCGCCGCGCACGTCCGCGTCGGCGGCGGCCACGATGACCAGCAGGTACGCCGCCGCGAGCAGCGCCGCCCACAGCTCGGCGCGGATCCACTGGGCGGCGACCACCCAGGTGACGACGAAGACGGCGCTGGCGGCGGTGAGCCCGGGGCCACGCCAGCGCCCCCGGCGCAGCAGCTCGGCGGCGGCCACCCCCATCCAGAACTCCAGGGAACGCACGACCGGGAAGACCTGGGTGAACCACCAGGTGCTCTCCTGCGGCACCAGCCGCTGCCCCGGCCAGAGCGCCACGATCAGCAGCGGCACCGCCACCACCACCGCCCACAGCACCCCGACCCGCGCCCGGCGCACCAGCGGCAGCGCGAACGGCAGGCAGACGTAGAAGAACAACTCGCAGGAGAGCGACCAGCTCACCGAGTTGACGCTGTAGAAGTAGCCGGGCGTCGGGTCCCACGCCTGGACCAGGAACAGGTTCTCCAGCGCGGCGCGGACGTTGACCGGGTCGGCGAAGACCCACACCCCGGTCGCCAGCACCACCGCCCACATCAGCAGGTGATTCGGATAGATCTTGGCGAGCCGGCGGCGCAGGAAGTCGCGCCGGCGGTCCCCGTCGCGGGCCGACCAGACCAGCACGAAACCGCTGAGGACGAAGAAGAACTCGACGCCGGACAGGCCGAGCGTGAACAGCCAGTCGACGACGGCCTTGGCCTCGGGCTGGCCGACGATCCGCATGGTGCCGACGTGGTAGCCGAAGACGAGCAGGGCGGCGACCCAACGCAGCCCGGTCAGCGAGGGCAGCCGGCTGGCCGGGCGGGCGGGCGCGTCGGGGCGTACGACGGTCGGGGCGCTGGGCATGCCGGCGGTCCGCCCGCCGGCGGGGGTCACCAGCACCGCTCTCCTCCTCGCGGACGCCCCGGGCCCGGCGCCGCCGCCCGGGTGGCGGCGGGCCGCTCGGTGCCGCCCGCCGGCACCCTACCCGGTGCGGCCGGACGCGCCGCCCGCCGTCGGCCGCCACGTGACGCGCCCGGCGGCGGCGAGTGTGCGATGGCCTACTATCGCGGTCTCGGCCACGACGAGGGGGAAACACCGATGCACCAGCGGATCCTGCTGCGGGCCAAGAAGGGTCCGTTCGACGTCTACTCGCCGGAGGAGACGTTCGAGCGTAACTGGATCGGTGAGAACGCCGGCAACCTCGTGTTCAGTCACGCGGCGCACAAGCTGCTGCGGACGTCGACGGCCGAGATCACCTCCTCGGAGTTCCGGGTCAACCCGCGCGAGGCCGACGAGATCAACGAGCGGTACGACGTGTTCGTGGTGCCGCTGGCGAACGCGTTCCGGCGCAGCTACGCCCACCGGCTGGTCGCCATGACCCAACTGATCGAGCGGCTGAAGATCCCGGTGGTGGTGCTCGGGGTCGGCGCGCAGACCAACGTCGACGGCGACCGGGAGTACCTGCGGCCGATCGACGACGCGGTGAAGGCGTTCGTCTCGGCCGTGCTGGACCGGTCGCACACCATCGGGGTGCGGGGCGAGATCACCGAGGGGTACCTGCGGACCCTGGGCTTCTCCGCCGTCGACGTGATCGGCTGCCCGTCGATGTTCCTGCACGGCGACAGCCTGCGGGTCGACAAGCGCAAGTGCACGCTCACCGTCGAGGACCGGGTGGCGCTGACCATCTCCCCGTACGTGAAGTCGATGGCGAAGGTGATCTCCTCGCACCACCGGCGGTACCCGAACCTGCGCTACCTGCCGCAGGACCTGAAGACGCTGGGCACCCTGATCTACGGCGACGCACCGGAGGACCGGGGCAAGAAGGCGGCCATCCCGGTCCACACCTCCCACCCGCTGTTCACCGAGGACAAGGTGCGGATGTTCGTCGACCCGTGGACGTGGATGGACTACCTGTCCCGGTTCGACTTCAACTTCGGCACCCGCATCCACGGCACCATCACCGCGCTGGTGGCGGGGACGCCGGGGTACCTCTTCGCGCACGACTCGCGGACGCTGGAGCTGGCCCGGTACTTCGACATCCCGCACCGGCTGATGAAGGACGTCCCGCCGGACGTGGACGCCATCGAGCTCTACGACGAGGCCGACTACACCGCACTCAACGACGGGCACAAGGCGCGGTACGCGACGATGACGGCATTCCTGGCCAAGCACGACCTCGGGGTCTCCTTCGCCGACGGCGACAGCGCCGCCCGGTTCGACCGCCAGGTCGCCGAGACGACCTTCCCCCCGGCGGTACGCGCGCAGTCGGCCACCGACCCGGCCGAGCTGATCGCCCGCATCCAGTGGCTGCACGACCGCAACCAGGCGCTGAAGGAGACCGTCGCGGGGTTCGAGTCGCACCGGCTGCGGGCCCGGGTGCGGGCGGCCGGCGGCCGGGTGAAGCGGATGCTCAAGCGTTAACCCTCCGTAGGGGGTCTGTTCAGCGAGCCCACCCCCGGCGGATACGTCAGGTTCCGGGGCCGTCCATCCGGGCGGTCGAAGGTGTCGGGCGTGGTCAATGAGCCGACGCGGAGCCCACTGCTGAGCATCGTCGTCCCCGTGCACGGCGTCGAGGCGTACCTGTACCAGTGCCTGGAGTCGATCCTCGGCGGCCTGCCCGCCGGGGACGCCGACGCCGTCGAGCTGGTCGCCGTCGACGACGCCTCCCCGGACCGGTGCGGGGAGATGCTGCGCTCGTACGCGGCCGGGCGGCCCCAGGTGCGGGTCGTCTCCCTGACCCGCAACGTCGGGCTGGGCCTGGCCCGCAACGCGGGGCTGGAGGTGGCGACCGGCCGGTACGTCTGGTTCGTCGACAGCGACGACTGGCTGCCCCCGGGCGCCCTGCCCGTGGTGCTGGATCGGCTGCGCCGCGACGAGCCGGACGTGCTGCTGGTGGACCACCTGCGGGTGCACGAGGGCGGCCGGCTGGAGGTCGACGCGAGCAGCCACCTGCTGCGCGGGGTCGACGGGTGCGTCCGGCTGGCCGACCGGCCCGAGCTGCTGCGGGTGCAGCACACCGCGTGGAACAAGGTGGTCCGCCGGGACTTCCTCGACGAGCTGGAGCTGCGCTTCCACCCCGGCTGGTACGAGGACATCCCGTTCAGCCATCCGCTGCTCATCGGCGCGGACCGGATCGCGGTGCTGGACCGGGTCTGCTACCACTACCGCCAGGGTCGCCTCGGCGCGATCACCTCCACCCGCAGCGGCCGGCACTTCGACGCGTTCGTCCAGTACGAGCGCCTCCAGCAGTGGGTGGACGAGCACGTCACCGAGGACTGGATCCGCACGGACCTGTTCGGCCTGATGATCAACCACTATCTCGTGGTGGTGGGCAACGACGGCCGGGTGCACCCGAGGCTGCGGCGGGGGTTCTTCCGCCGGGTCGCCGAGCACTACCGCCGCTACCTGCCCTCGGACGGATACGCGCGGCCGGGCGGGGTGGCCGGGCTGAAGCACCGCCTCGTCGCCCGGGACAGCTACCTCGCGTACAAGACGTTGCGCCGGGCACACCGGCTGACCGGCTCGCTGCGGCCGGCGCCGCCCGCCGAGGCCGCGGCCCCCGACACGGCCGGGCCGCACACCGCCGCCGCCCCGCCGTCGGACGCGGACCAGGGCACCGCCATGGCGGGCCGGGGATGAGCGGGACCGCCGCCACCCGGGCCGGTGCCGCGCTGCGCCCGGCTGGCGACGCCGACCTGGCGACGATCCTGCGCTGGCGCAACCACCCGCAGGTCCGCGAGGTCAGCCTCACCCGGCACGAGATCGGCCCGGCCGAGCACGCCGCCTGGTGGGCGGGCGTACGCACCGACCCGGACCGGCGGGTGCTGGTGCACGAGCACCTCGGCCAGCCCTGCGGCGTGGTGACCTTCTCCGGCGTGACCAGCCCGGACAAGGCATTGACCTGGGGCTTCTACCTCGACGTCGAGGGGCTGGACGCGCAGCGGGCGCTCATGCCGGCCTGGCTGTCGCTGGAGCAGGCGGCGATCGCGTACGCGTTCGACACTCTCGGCGCGCGCACCCTCGGCGGAGAGACGCTGGCCACCAACCGGCCGGTGCTGGCGCTGCACCGGCGCTTCGGATTCACGATCGTCCGCCGCTACGAGCGGGACGTCGACGGCACGCCGCACCAGGTGGTGTGGACGGAATTGAGCAGGGGAGCATGACGACAGTCAAGATCGGCCCGCACGCGGTGGGCACCGGCGAGCGGCCCTTCGTGGTCGCCGAGATGTCCGGCAACCACAACGGCAGCCTCGACCGGGCGCTGGCGATCGTGGACGCGGTGGCGGCCAGCGGCGCGCACGCGCTCAAACTCCAGACGTACACCCCGGACACGCTCACCATCGACGTGGACGCGCCGGAGTTCCGCATCTCCGGCGGCCACGAACTGTGGGGCGGCGAGCGGCTCTACCAGCTCTTCGAGCGGGCGCACACGCCTTACGAGTGGCACGGGCCGATCTTCGAGCGGGCCCGCCGGCACGGCCTGACGGTCTTCTCGTCACCGTTCGACCACACGGCCGTGGAGCTGCTGGAGGAGCTGGACACCCCGGCGTACAAGATCGCCTCGTCGGAGCTGGTCGACCTGCCGCTGATCCGACTGGTGGCCGCCACCGGCAAGCCGATGGTCATCTCCACCGGCATGGCCACGGTCGGCGAGATCGACGCCGCGGTGACCGCCGCCCGCGACGGCGGCGCCGGCGGCATCGTGCTGCTGGCCTGCACCGCGTCGTACCCGGCCCCGCCGCAGGACAGCAACCTGCGCCGGCTGCCGGTGCTGGCCGACACGTTCGGCGTGCCGGTCGGGATCTCCGATCACACCCCCGGCATCGGGGTGCCGGTGGCGGCGGTGGCGCTGGGTGCCTGCCTGATCGAGAAGCACGTGACGCTGCGCCGCGCCGACGGCGGGGTGGACTCGGACTTCTCGCTGGAGCCGACGGAGCTGGCCGACCTGCGCGTCGAGTCCGAGCGGGCCTGGGCGGCGCTGGGCGCCACCACCATCGGCCCGACGCCCACCGAGCGGGAGGGGCTGCGGTTCCGCCGGTCGCTGTACGTGGTTGCCGACGTCCGCGCGGGCGAGGCGGTGACCCGGGACAACGTCCGGTCGATCCGGCCGGCCGGCGGCCTGCCCCCGGCCGACCTCGACCGGGTGCTGGGCCGCACGTTCCGCCGGGACGTGCCCCGGGGCACCGCGCTGGGCTGGGACCTGATCTGACGGTGCCGGCCGACACCTCCCGTTCACCTTGCGGCCCGCCGCCGACGCGGGACGGGCATGACGCATTCACCGTCCGCGTCGCGCCCGTTCACCGTCCGGCGTGGGGCCGTTAACTCTGCCGGCTTAGCGTCACGATCCGTCCGCCGGCCGGAACCGTCCCCGGCCGAGAGATCAACCGACCTTGGGAGCACCAGTTGAGCGAGTTGAATGGGTCCTCCATTCTGATCACCGGGGGCACCGGGTCCTTCGGCCGCACCTTCCTGCGGCACGTCCTGACCGAGGCCGACCCGGCTCGGGTGGTGGTGTTCTCCCGCGACGAGCTCAAGCAGTACGAGCTGCGCCAGCAGCTCGGCGACGACCCCCGGCTGCGCTGGTTCATCGGCGACATCCGGGACCGCCACCGGCTCACCCGGGCCATGCACGGCGTCGATCACGTCGTGCACGCCGCCGCGCTCAAGCAGGTGGACACCGCCGAGTACAACCCGTCGGAGTTCATCGCCACCAACATCACCGGCTCGCAGCACGTCGTCGACGCGGCCATCGAGACCGGGGTGAAGAAGGTCATCGCGCTCTCCACCGACAAGGCGTCCAGCCCGATCAACCTGTACGGCGCGACGAAGCTGGTCGGCGACAAGCTGTTCGTCTCGGCGAACCACTACGCCGCCCACCACCCGACCCGCTTCGCCGTGGTGCGCTACGGCAACGTGGTGGGCAGCCGGGGCTCGGTGGTGCCGCTGTTCCGCCGGCTCGCCGCCGAGGGGAAGAGCCTGCCGGTCACCGACAAGCGGATGACCCGGTTCTGGATCACCCTGGACCAGGCCGTCCAGTTCGTCATGGACTCGTTCGACCAGATGCAGGGCGGCGAGCTGTTCGTCCCGCGCATCCCGAGCATGCGCATCCTCGATCTGGTCGAGGCCGTCGCCCCGGACGCCACCACCCACGAGATCGGCATCCGGCCCGGCGAGAAGCTGCACGAGGAGATGATCGCCCCGGACGACAGCCGCCGGACCCTGCGCACCCCCGACCGGTTCATCGTGCAGCCGACCATCGCCACCTGGGGCTACCAGCCGCCGGCACACTGCGAGCCGGTGCCGGACGGGTTCGCCTACCAGTCGGACAGCAACGACGAGTGGCTCGGCGTGGAGCAGCTGCGCGACATGCTCGGCATCGCCGCGTGATGGCGATGCTCCCGTACGGGCGGCAGTCCGTCACCGACGACGACGTCGCCGCCGTGGTCGCCGCGCTGCGCAGCGACTGGCTCACCACCGGCCCGCAGGTCGACGCGTTCGAGGCGGACCTGGCGAGCTGGACCGGCGGAGTGGGCTGCGCAGCCGTGTCCAACGGCACCGCCGCCCTGCACGCGGCGTACGCGGCGGCCGGCGTCGGCCCCGGCGACGAGGTGGTCGTGCCGCCGATGACGTTCGCGGCGACCGCCAGCACCGCCGTGGCCCTCGGCGCGAAGATCGTCTTCGCCGACGTGGAGCCGGAGACGTACACCCTGGACCCGGTGGCGGTCGGCGCGGCGCTGACCGGCCGGACGAAGGTGGTGGCGGCGGTCGACTACGCCGGCCACCCCGCCGACTACGACGCGCTGCGCGCGGCGATGGGCGGCGCGGACGCGTTGCTGCTCGCCGACGCCGCCCACTCGATCGGCGCGGCCTACCACGGCCGGCCGGTCGGGTCGCTCGCCGACCTGACCACGTTCTCGTTCTTCCCGACGAAGAACCTCACCACCGCCGAGGGCGGGGCCGTCGCCGCCGTCAGCCCGGCCCTGCTGGAGCGGGCCCGCCGGTTCCGCAACCACGGCCTCGTGCGGGACCGCGCCGCGCAGCGCTGGCCCGACGAGGGCGGCTGGCACCAGGAGGTGCACGAGTTCGGGCTCAACTACCGGCTGCCCGACGTGCTCTGCGCGCTGGGCCGCAGCCAGCTGCGCCGGCTGCCCCGCTTCCTGGCCCGCCGCGCCGAACTGGTCGCCCGGTACGACGAGGCCCTCGCCGGCCTGCCCGGCATGTCTGTCCCCGGCCGGCGGTCCTGGGCCGAGCCGGCCTGGCACCTGTACCCGATCCGGGTGCACGAGGGCCGCCGCCGCGCCGTGTACGACGCGATGCGGGCCGCCGGCATCGGCGTGCAGGTCAACTACGTGCCCGTGCACTGGCACCCGGCGTTCGCGGACCTGGGCTACCGGCGCGGCTCCTGCCCGGTCGCCGAGGGGTTCTACGCCGAGCAGTTGTCCCTGCCGCTGTTTCCCGACCTCACCGACGCCGACCAGGAACGCGTCGTCGACGCCCTGGCCGCCGCCCTGCACGCCGCCCCGGCGCGCGCCGCCGCCTGAGGGGACCGGGATGCACCACGCGAACCACTTCTACGGCCACGCGCACGTGTTGGCCCGCTACTGCGGCCTCGGCGACCGGCACCCGCCCCGGATCAACGGGTACGTCCAGCACGGCTGGAACATCGGCGACGGCCTGGCCCCCGGCCACCCGTACGTCGAGGGCACCCCGAGCCTGCTGTGGTCGGAGCAGACCCGGCGGCGGGCCTGGTCGGTGGGGCGGCGCAACGTCGTGGTGACCGGCGCGCCGTTCGCCTACCTGCTGGCGCTGCGCGCCGATGACCCGCCGGAGCCGCAGCGGGAGGGGACCATCTGGTACCCGTTCCACGGCTGGGAGGGCCAGCACGTGCGCGGCGACCACCGGGAGCTGATCGCCCGCATCCGCGCCACCGAGCCGGGCCCGGTCACCGTCTGCCTCTACTGGCACGAGTACGGCATGCGCCGGGTCCGCCGCCTCTACGAGCAGGCCGGCTTCCGGGTGATCTGCCACGGCTACCGGGGCCACTGGTGGAAGGACACCGACCCGCTCTTCCTCGACAAGCAGCTCACCGAGCTGCGCCGGCACCGCCGGGTGGCGTCCAACCGGCTGACCAGCGCCATCTTCTACGGCATCGCGGCCGGCTGCGAGCCTGCCGTCTACGGCGACCCGATGATCCTCGCCGACGAGGACCCGACGTTCGGCGGCACCGCCCGCATCCGCCGCCAATGGCCGGACCTGCACGGCGAGTCGGTGCACCTGCCGACCGCGGTCGAGATCGCCCGCGCCGAACTGGGCACCGACCACCGTTGTACGCCGGCCGAGCTGCGCGAGCTGCTGGGTTGGGCGACCCTCCAGGAGGAACCCGTTGACCACTGACACGTCGCCCCGGATCGCCCTGCCCGGCGGGGAGATGCTGGCCTGGTCGGACCTGCCCGCCCGGCGGCTGCCCGGCGGCGGGCCCCTCGCGGCGCTCGCCGCCCGGGTCGTGCCGGTCGGCGCGCGGGTGCTGCTGGCCGGGCCGCACGACCCCGAACTGGTCGACCGGCTGGCCCACGCCGAGGTCACCTGCCTGCTGCGCAGCTGGCCCGACGGGTCGGCGCTCGCCGACGACCGGCCCGTGCGGGTGGTCGTCGGCGGCCCGGGAGGGCTGCCGGCCGACGAGACGTTCGACGTGGTGATCGCCGCCGCCGGCCTGGACGCGGTGGAGTCGGTGGAGGGGACCCCGGTCGGCTGGGACGGGCTGCTGCGCCGGCTCGCCGCCGTGCTCGCCCCGGGCGGGACCCTGCTGCTGCGGCTGGACAACCCGGTCGGGCTGCCCCGGATGGTCGGTGCCGCCCCCTGGTACGCCGGGCGTGACGACGCCGACTGGACGATCGGCGGGGCGCTGGACGCCGGCCGCCCCGCCAACCTGGACCAGCTGCGGGAGCGCCTGGCCGGGGCGGGGCTGCGCCCCGGTGGCTGCTTCGCCGCGTACCCCGAACCGGCCGCGCCCACCGTGCTGGTCGACGCCGGGGCGCTGGCCGCGCGCCCCGGCAGCGGGCTGCTGGACGCGGCGCTGCACGGCGCGTACGTGCCGGATCGCGTCGACCGCCCCGTGCTCCAGGACCCGGCCCGGCTCGCGGTCGACGCGTTGCACGCCGGGCTGGGCGCCGCGCTCGCCCCGGGCTGGCTGGTGCTGGCCCACCGCGACGCGGGCGACGCATCGGCGACCGCCACCACGCCGGCCGCCGGGACCGGCGCCGGCGGGCTGCCGGTGCTGTGGGTGCAGACCGGGCCGCCCGGGATCGGCGTGGTGGAGGTGGCGGCGGCGGACGGCTGGCGGCGGCGGGTGCCGGGCCCGGTCGCGGCGGCCACGGACGCCCCGTTCGCCACCCGGGCGGCGGCCTGGCGGGACCCGGCCGTGCTCACCGGCCCGGTGCCCGAGGGGCGGCTGCTGCGCACCGTGCTGCTCGACGCCTGCCTGCGCCGCGACCTGGCCGCCCTGCGCCGGCTGCTGCGCGGGTACGCGGCCTGGCTCGACGCGCACGCCGACGACGCCGGCCGGCTCACCGGCGCGACGGCCCTGGCCAGCCTCGACAACGTCGTGCTCGCCGACGCCGGGGCCTCCCCGGGGTTCGCGGTGCTCGACCCGAGCTGGCGGGCCAGCGACCCGTGGCCGGTGGACGTGACGCTGGCCCGGGGCCTGTGGCGGTTCGCCGGGGCCCTGGCCACCGGCGGGTACGCCCATCCCTGGTCGTCCACCCTCGACGTGGCCGGGCTGACCGTGGTGCTGGCCGGCACCGCCGGTCGCGACCTGGACCGGGCGACGGTGACGGCCGCCGTCGACGCGGAGGTGGCCGTCACCGCCGCGCTGCGCGGGCTCGACGGAGCCGACCGCGTCGCCCTCGCCGACGAGCTGCGCGCGGTCGAGCCCATCGCGCCCCCCGCCGGCCTGGACAGCCACCAGCAGCTGCGCGAGGCGTGGCTGCGGCAGAAGGACGAGCTGACCCGGCTGACGGCCCTGCTGCGCTGGACGGAGGAGCTGCTCACCTCCCGGGAGCGGGCGCTGCGCCGGGCCGAGGCGACCATCAACCTGCTCAGCGGCTCGCTCAGCTACCGGGTCGGCCGGCTGGCGATCACCCCGGCGCGGCTGGCCAAGCGGGGTGCCCGAGCGGCCAAGCGACGGGCCAAGGACGCGCTCGCGCCCCGGCGCGGCGAACAGGAGCAGCAGTGACGCGGATCGTGGGGATCGTGCAGGCCCGGATGGGCTCGTCCCGGCTGCCCGGCAAGGTGCTGCGGCCGTTGGCCGGGCGCTCGGTGCTCGGTCGGGTGGTCCGGGCCGCCGCCGACGGCGGGGTGCTCGCCGACCTGGTGGTCGCCACCAGCACCGACGCCGTCGACGACGAGGTCGTCACCGAGTGCGCCCGGCTCGGCGTGGCCTGCCACCGGGGCCCCGTCGACGACGTGCTCGACCGGTTCGTCGGCGCGCTCGACGCGCACCCCGGCGACGCGGTCATGCGGTTCACCGCCGACTGCCCGCTGCTCGACCCGGAGATCGTCCGGCTGGTCGCCGACGTGTACCGGGCCGTGCCGGGGCTGGACTACGCGAGCACGTCGATCGCCCGTACGCTGCCGCGCGGGCTGGACGTGGAGATCATCCGGGCCGACACGCTGCGTACGCTGCACCGCATCGCCACCGACCACCACCGGGTGCACGTAACCTCGTACGCGTACACCCATCCGGAGCTGTTCCGGGTGCTCGGGGTGACGCTCACCCCTGACCGGTCGGCCCTGCGGCTCACCCTCGACACCGAGCAGGACTGGGCGCTGGTGCGGGCGGTGACCGACCACTTCGGCGACGTCAGCGTCCCGCTGGCGAAGCTCGCCGACTGGCTGGCGGGCCAACCGGGCCTGTGCGCCCTGAACGCCTCGGTGCGGCAGAAGCGCTTGGAGGAGTCCTGAGCACGGTACGCGTCGGGGTCCGCTGCGACGCCGGGCCCACCCGGGGGGTCGGGCACCTGGTGCGCTGCCTCGCCCTGGCCGAGGAGTTCCTCGCCCGGGGCCACCGGGTCGAGTTCTTCGGCACCGTCGAGGGGGTCGGCTGGGCGGGCCGGCAGCTCGCCGACCGGGGCATCCCGCTGCACCCCGGCCCGGAGCGCCCCGCCGACCTCGTCGCGGCGGCCCGCCGGCACGGCCTCGACGTGGTGGTTCTCGACTCGTACGAGCTGGACCCGGCCGGGGCGGGGGCACTGCGCGCGGCGGGGGTGGTGACCCTCGCCGTCGTCGACGGCGACACCCGGGGGCAGGACGCCGACGTGTACCTGGACCAGAACCTGGGCGCGGCGCACGGGCCGCTGCCCGGCCGGCTGCTCGCCGGGACGGCGTACCCGCTGCTGCGCGACGCGGTGGTGGCCGCGCGGCCGGCGGCGCCCCGCCCCGCGACGCCGACGGCCCGGCCCCGGGTGCTCGCCTTCTTCGGCGGCACCGACGCGTTCGGGGCCGCCCCGGTGCTGGCCCGGGTGCTGCTGGCCACCGGGCACCCGATGGACCTGACCGTGGTCGTCGGCCGCGCCGACGTCGAGGCGGAGCTGGCGGCGCTCACCCCCGGCCGGGGGCAGGCGCTGCGGCCCGTCGGGCCCACCGACGGCCTGCCCGCCCTGGTCACAGCCGCCGACCTGGTGGTCAGCGCGGCCGGCACGTCCACCTGGGAGCTGTGCTGCCTCGGCGCGCCCGCCGCGCTGGTGTGCGTGGTGGACAACCAGCGCGAGTCGTACCGCCGGGTGGTGGAATCGGGGCTCGTGGCCGGCCTCGGCGAGCTGCCCGCGCTGGCCGCCGCCGGGCTGCCCGGCCGGGCGGCCCGGGCCGGGGCCGCGCGGACGCTGCGCGCCCTGCTCGACTCCCCCGAGCGCCGGGCCGCCCTGGCCGCCCGCGCCTGGGCCACGGTCGACGGGCAGGGCCGGGCCCGGGTCGCCGACGCGGTGCTCGCCCTCGTCGCCACGCCCAGCCGCAGCTAGCCGCTCAGGGAACGCCGCCCCTCAGGGCAGCCGCTCCAGGGTGACCCGGGCGCGCAGCTCGGGGCGGGCGGCGAGCAGGTCCTCGACGACCCGGGCCGCCGCCGCGTCGACGGCCAGGAAGCGGATCCGCCCCGGCACCGCCGCCACCACAGCGGCGCTGCGGGCCGGCTCGGCCAGCGGTAGCCGGTACACGGCCGGGCCCGCCGACCCGGCCGCGCCCTGGAGGGTGGAGGCGAAGAGGGTCACCAGGTAGCCCTCGCGGCGGCGGTCGCTGACCACCACCGTCACGGTGCCCGGCGCGGCCGGCGGCCGGGCCAGCACGCGGACCGTCAGGGCGGCCGGGCGCGGGCGGGACAGCGACCCCGACCACCAGGCCGCCGCCCAGGTGCTGGACCCGTCGGGGAACGGCTGGGCGAAGACCCCGGTGCCGCGCGGCAGCCCGGCCGCCCCGGCGCAGGCCAGCACCACCGCGACCGCCACCGCCCACCGCGCGCCGACCCGCCGGCCGTGGCCGCCGGAGCGGGGGCCGGGTGCCGGCCGCCACGGTGGCGGCAGCAGCAGGGCCAGCGCGCCCACGCCGACGAGCAGCACCGCCAGCAGCAGGTGCAGGGTCTTGCCGTAGTAGTAGCGCGGGTCGGTGCCCAGCGCCCGGAAGTAGAGCAGGAAGCCGGCCGCGAACAGGCCCGCCGCGGTGAGCGCGCCCGCGTAGCGCCGCCACACCGGCAGCCGCCGGCCGACGACCAGGCCCGCGACGACCAGGCCCACGAGGGCCAGGAACGCGTCGTAGCGGGGGAACACCCCGCCGCCGGTGGCCACGTTGTCGGCCTGGTCGGTGCGCAGCAGGCCGGCGACGGCCGGCAGCGGCGTCAGCACCGCCGCCACGAGCGCCACCACCGCCAGCACCACCGGGCGGCGACGCAGCCGCCGCCGGTCGCGGACCAGCCACGCCGCCACCAGCGCCGCGACCACCGGCAGGAACATCAGGTACGCGAAACCGACCGTCACGCACAGCGCGCCGACCACGGCCACCTGGGTTCCGGTGCGGGTCACCGGGCGGCAGGTCAGCGCCACCAGCAGCACCGTCGCCGCCAACCCGAGGCTCTCGCCGGGATAGCCGTACACGACGAAACGGGCCAGTTCGGAGCCGAGGCAGGCGGCCGTGACCGCGCCGGTCAGGGCGAGCGCGCGGGGCAGGTCGAGCTGCCGGCCGGCGAGCCGGTTCGCCGCCCACGCCACGGCGAGCACCAGCAGCCCCCACGCCCCGACCGACCAGCCGAGGTAGTGGCCGAGGGCGCTGGCCGGCCCGGCGGGGGACGTCGAGGAGCGCAGGAAGGTGTCCAGCAGCGCGGCGGTGAGGTGGAAGCCCTGCGGATACCAGACCATCCCCTCCGGGGCGATCCGCGCCGCCGCCTGCGGGTCGGTGAACAGGTATCCGCCGACGGCCCGGATCCCCTCCACCGTGGCCAGATGCCGGCTGTTGTCCTCGCCGGTCATCGCGTACGCGAGGCGGCCGGCGAGGTCACCGGCGCGCAGGTACGGCCACGCCATGGCGGCGGCGGCCAGCAGCGCCGCGCCCACCGGCAGCAGGTCGACGGCGGCGGGGCGGGGCAACCGGGGTCGGCGACCCGTGGCCGCCGCGATCCCGAGCAGGACCGTCAGCGCGGTACCCGCCACCGGGACCGGGTGCAGCCCCCACGGCCAGGCGGAGAAGATCAGCCCGGCCGCGCACGTCGCGCCGGCCAGCAGCGCGCCGGCCAGCACCAGCCGGTCCAGCAGGGTCCGGCCGCCCGGCAGCAGCCCGGCCGTCAGCCCGAGCAGCACCAGCGGGAGCAGCCCGGCCAGCCCCGCCGCGTACGCCAGCAGGGTCCCGACCCACGCGGCGGCGACCCAGCCCACCAGCCGGAGGGCAGGGCGGGGCTGGCTGGCCGGGCGGGGCTGGCGGGCGAGGCTGGCCGGGCGGGGCGGGCGGGCCGGGCAGCGGCCGGGCAGCGGCTCCGGTGGTCCGGCCGAGGCGACGGTGGTGAGCTGACTCCGCACCCGACCACGCTAGGCCCGGCCCGGCGACGGGCGGCGACGCCCACGTGTGCGGCAGGTGACCGGTGGGTTACGGTACGCCCGTCGCCCGGTCGGGCCCCGGGTCAGCGTCCAGTTCCGCCCGCCGGGGCGTGATGCCGGCCTGCCCCGGGCGAGCGCATCAGTCTCGGCCCCTAGGGAGCTGCCCCGTTTGTGCTACCGCCAACGCCGGAGCGCCGGGCCGGCTCTGGGCGCACATCCGGGGCAGCTCCGTAGGCAACGCGAGGAACCCCCGGTTACGGCCGGGGCGCGGACACCCGCCGCCGGACACGAGCGACTCGACGCGCGCACGAGCGCTGGGGGCCGCGCGCCAGGCACCGATCCCTCTGCCAGAAGCGACTTCCAGGGTCCTCCGCCCCGCAGCACGCTCCCCCTCGGCGTCGGCGTGCAGCACGTGGTGGCGATGTTCGGCGCCACCTTCACCGTGCCGCTGATCACCGGTTTCCCGCCGGCCACCACGCTGTTCTTCTCCGGCGTCGGCACCCTGCTCTTCCTGGTTATCACCGGTAACCGGCTGCCGTCGTACCTCGGCGGCATCGTCGTGGCCGGCGCCGCCCTGCCGCCGTCGGCCTCTCCTTCAACGGCACCGCCCTGGGCACCGCCGCCGCCCGGCGACCTGCCACGGCATGCGCCGGGTCAGTCGCGCTCGATCTGGTGGCCGATGACCGTCGGGCCCAGCATCACCGCGAAGCCGCTGCCGTCGCGGCGCGGGTCCGCCGGCGGCAGCTCCACGGGGTCGCCGGTCGCCGTCGCGCCGACCGGCCGGGGGCCGATCCACGCCACCACCAGGTCCGTCTCGCCCTTGAGGAACCGCTGCGCGCGCACCCCGCCGGTCGCCCGCCCCTTCGCCGGGTACGCCCCGAACGGCGTCACCTTCACCGTCGCGCCGGTGGACGTCACCACCATCGGCTCGCCGTGGGACGGATCGTCCTCCCGGACCACGCCGAAGAAGACCACCCGTGCCCCCGCCGGCAGGTTGATGCCGGCCATGCCGCCGCCCTTCGTCCCCTGCGGGCGCACCACCGACGCCGGAAAGCGCAGCAGCGACGCCTCGGAGGAGACGAACGCCAGCGTCTCCGCACCGTCGGCGAGCCAGGTCGCCCCGACCACCTCGTCGCCCTCGCGCAGCCCGATGACCTCGAACTCGTCGGAGCGGACCGGCCACTCCGGGGCGCACACCTTCACCATGCCCTGCCGCGTGCCCAGCGCCAGCCCCGGCGAGCCCTCACCCGTCACGCCGAGCGGGGCCAGCCCCACCACCGACTCCCCCGGCTCCAGCGGCACCAGCTCGGCGGCGGACATGCCGCCGCGCAGCGACACCGTGCCGGCCTGTTCCGGCAGCACCGGCAGCGGCAACACGTCGATCTTGAACGCCCGGCCGGCGCTGGTCACCAGCAGCACCCGGCCCCGGGCCGTGGAGTGCACGAGCGCGCGTACGGCGTCGTGCTTGACCCGGCCGCTGCGCCGACGCCCCTCGGACGCCTCCTCCGACTCGGCCGCGGTGCGGGCGACGAGCCCGGTGGCGGAGAGGATCACCTGGCACGGGTCGTCGGCCACCTCCAGCGGGCCGGCCGGCGCGGACGCGGCCAGCACCTCCTTCAGGTCACCGTCGACCAGCGTGGTGCGCCGCTCGGTGCCGAACTTCTTCACCACGGCGGCCAGCTCGTCGGAGACGACCTTCCGCAGCACCTTCTCGTCGTCGAGAATGGTGGAGAGCTGGGCGATCTCCTTGCGCAGCTGCTCCTGCTCGGCCTCCAGCTCGATCCGGTCGAACTTGGTCAGCCGGCGCAGCGGAGTGTCCAGGATGTAGCCGGCCTGGATGTCCGAGAGCTTGAACTGGCGCATCAGGCCGTCCTTGGCGGCCTGGGCGTCGTCGCTGCCCCGGATCAGCCGGACCACCTTGTCGATGTCGAGCAGGGCGATCAGCAGGCCGTCGACCAGGTGCAGCCGCTCCTGCCGCTTGCGCCGCCGATAGGCGCTGCGCCGGGTCACCACGTCGTAGCGGTGCCGCAGGAAGACCTCCAGCAGCGCCTTGAGCCCCAGGGTCCGCGGCTGCCCGTCGACGAGGACGAGGTTGTTCACGCCGAACGACTGCTCCAGCGGGGTGAGCCGGTAGAGGTCGGCCAGCAGCGCCTGCGGGTTGACCCCGACCTTGCACTCGACGACCAGGCGGGTGCCGTTCTCGCGGTCGGTGAGGTCCTTGACGTCGGCGATGCCGGTGAGCCGCTTGGTCTTGTTGACCTCGTTGGTGATCGCGGCGATGACCTTCTCGGCACCCACGCCGTAGGGCAGCTCGACCACGGTGATGGCCTGCCGGCCCCGGCTGCCCTCCAGGTGGCCGATCTCCACCCGGCCGCGCATCCGCACCACGCCGCGCCCCGTCTCGTACGCCCGCCGCACCTCGTCGAGGCCGAGCAGCACGCCGCCGGTCGGCAGGTCGGGCCCGGGGACGAACTCCATCAGCTTGTCCAGGTCGGCGTCCGGGTGGTTGATCAGCCACCGGGCGGCGGAGACGACCTCGGCCAGGTTGTGCGGGATCATGTTGGTCGCCATCCCGACCGCGATCCCGGACGCGCCGTTGACCAGCAGGTTGGGGAACGCCGCCGGCAGCACCGTCGGCTGGGTGAGCGAGCCGTCGTAGTTCGGCTCGACGTCGACCGTGTCCTCGCCCAGCTCGCCGACGAGCAGCATCGCCTCGTGGGACATCCGAGCTTCGGTGTAGCGCGCGGCGGCCGGGCCGTCGTCCGGGCTCCCGAAATTTCCATGCCCGTCGATGAGTGGGACGTTCAGCGAGAAGTCCTGGGCAAGCCGGACCATCGCGTCGTAGATCGCGGTGTCGCCGTGCGGGTGGTAGCGGCCCATCACGTCGCCGACCACCCGGGCCGACTTCACGTGCGCCCGGTCGGGGCGGTGCCCCGCCTCGTGCATCGAGTAGAGGATGCGCCGGTGCACGGGCTTGAGGCCGTCGCGGGCATCGGGCAGGGCGCGGGAGTGGATGACCGAGAACGCGTACTCCAGGTAGGAGTCGGAGACCTCGGTGACCAGCGGGTTGTCGAAGACCCGCGCGCCGGCCTGGTCGAAGGCGGCCAGGTCCGCCCGGGGACCGGTGTTCTTACGGCGTGCCATGGTTCAGCTCTCTCCTCGGCGGGCCACGGTCGGGCGCGGGTGGGTGGTCCTCATGCGTCGATCGCGTCCCGGTCGACCCGGTCGGCGGACTCGATCAGCCAGTTGCGGCGCGGCTCGACCTTCTCCCCCATCAGCAGCTCCAGGATCCGCTCGGCGGCGTCGACGTCGTCGAGGGTGATCCGGCGGACCGCCCGGGTGGCCGGGTTCATCGTGGTCTCCCACAGCTCGTCGGCGTCCATCTCGCCGAGGCCCTTGAACCGGGGGATCGGGGTGACGATCTGCCGGCCGGCCTTCTCCAGCTTGCGGACCGTCGCCTCCATCTCGGCCTGGGTGTACGTGTAGATCGTCTGCGGGTTGCGCCCCCTGGTGGTGATCTTGTGCAGGGGCGGCATCGCGGCGTAGAGCCGGCCGGCCTCGATCAGCGGTCGCATGTACCGGGCGAACAGAGTGATCAGCAGGGTACGGATGTGCGCGCCGTCCACGTCGGCGTCAGCCATGATCAGCACCCGGCCGTACCGCATCGACGACAGGTCGAAGGTGCGGCCGGAGCCGGCACCGAGCACCTGGACGATCGCGGCGCACTCGGCGTTGTCCAGCACCTGCTGGAGGTTGGCCTTCTGCACGTTGAGGATCTTGCCGCGGATCGGGAGAAGCGCCTGGTATTCGGCGGATCGGGCAAGTCGCCCCGTCCCCAAGGCGCTGTCTCCCTCCACGATGAACAACTCACTTCTGTCGATGCCTGACGCACGGCAGTCGACCAGCTTCGGCGGCATCGACGCGCCCTCCAGGGCGGTCTTGCGGCGGGCCGCGTCCTTCTGCTGCTTCTGCGTGAGCCGGACCCGGGCCGCGTCGACGATCTTCTGGAGCACCGTGCGGGCCTCGGCCTTGGTGCGGCGGTCCTCCAGCCACGCCTTGACGTGCGCCTCCACCAACCCCTGGAGCACCTTCGTGATGCCGGCGGTGGACAGCTCGTCCTTGGTCTGCGAAGTGAACTGCGGCTCGGGGATCCGCACGTGCACCACGGCCGTCATGCCCTCCAGGACGTCGTCCAGGGTGGGCGCGTCCTCCTTGGGCCGCAGCAGGCCCCGGGCGGAGCGGGCCGCCTCGGCGAGGGTGCGGGCCAGGGCCCGCTCGAAGCCCTTGCGATGGGTGCCGCCGTGGGCGTTGCGGATGGTGTTGGTGAAGCACTCGACGGTGCGGTCGTAGCCGGTGCCCCAGCGGAACGCGATCTCGACCTCGGCCCGCCGCTGCACGTTTGACTGCATGACGCCGTTGGCGTCGGCGGCGTTCTCCCGGTAGGTGCCCTCGCCGGTGACCAGCAGCGTGCCGGAGACGGGCCGGTCGCCTGCCGGGGCGAGGAAGTCGACCATGTCGGTGAGGCCGTTGGGGAAGTGGAAGGTCTCCTCGACCGGCTCCTCGCCGGTCTCGTCGCGCAGCAGGTAGCTCACGCCGGGGACCAGGAACGCGGTGTTGCGCAGCTTGAGCCGGACCGCCTCGGCGTCGAGCGTGGCGGCGGTCTCGAAGTAGCGGGCGTCGTGCCAGTAGCGGATCGAGGTGCCGGTGCGCTGGCCGCGCTTCATCGCGCCGACGACCTGGAGGCCGGGGCCGGGGGTGAAGGCGTCGTCGGGGCCGGTGCCGGCGAAGACGCCGGGCACACCGTGCCGGAACGACATGGCGTGCACCTTGCCGCTCCGCCGCACCGTGACGTCGAAGCGCCGGGAGAGGGCGTTGACGGCGGACGCGCCGACGCCGTGCAGGCCGCCGGAGGTCTTGTAGCCGGAGCCGCCGAACTTGCCGCCGGCGTGCAACCGGGTCAGCACCAGCTCGACGCCGGAGATGCCGGACTTGGCGTGCACGTCGGTGGGGATGCCCCGGCCGTCGTCGTCGACCTGCACCGAGCCGTCGGCGTGCAGGATCACCTCGACGCGCGTGGCGTGACCCGCGACACCCTCGTCGGTGGAGTTGTCGAGGATCTCGTTGACGAGGTGACCCACGCCACGGCTGTCGGTCGAGCCGATGTACATACCGGGGCGCTTGCGGACGGCGTCCAGCCCCTCGAGGTGCGTCAGGTCGTCGGCCCCGTAGAGCGTCTCAGGCTGTGCGGTCAACTGGTCGTACTCCCAGGTCTCGGCGGTGGTGGTGCCGCTCACCGGCTCGATCACCTCGCGCGGCGCGCCGCAGCGAGCCTAACCGGGAGGTGGGACAGGACGCCGGCACCCCGCACCTCGGGCCGCGCCGGCACCGGTGCGGCCGTCGAACCGGCGGGCCCACCGGCCCCGGCACCGGGCGTCAACGCCGCCCGGCCCGCGGTTCATCCCGCCCCCGACGGTACGCCGGCCGCCCGCCGGCCCCGATCAGGCCGGGCGACCCCTGCCCCGCCCCGTCCTCCGGTGACCGGCCGTTGACGCCCGTCACGCGCCCGTGATGTGATCACCGTCTCGTAGAAACTTTCATATTTCCATGGATGGATGGAGGACGCGCATGTCCGTGTTCCGTCGTACCGCGTTCGCGGCGGTGCTGACCGTCGCAGCGGCGGCGCTGTCGACCGCCGTCGCGCCGGCCGCCCCGGCGGTGGCCGGCCTCCCCACCGCGGCCGTGGCGCTCGGTGACAGCTTCATCAGCGGCGAGGGGGCCGGGTCGTACTCACCCGTCGTGGACGTCAACGGCGTCAGCCAGGGCTTCCCCGGCTGGGACGCGCCGAACAGCAACGCCTACTTCTGCCACCGCTCCCCCAACGCGTCGCTGTTCCAGGCAGACCTGCCGGGCATCACCGACCGGTTCAACCTGGCCTGCTCGGGCGGCCAGCCGTACGACATCGCCGGGGCCTCGGTCAACCGGGCCAAGGGCCGCTCGGTGGCCTCGCAGCTCGACCAGCTCCGCGCCGTCGGCCAGACCCACGACATCGACCTGGTGCTGGTCGGCCTCGGCTCGAACAACAGCTCGTACACCTTCGGCAGCGTGGCGGAGAAGTGCGCCAACCGGTTCATCGCCGACGCGTGGACCGGCTGGTGGGAGTTCTGGGCGTACCTGGGTGGGCCGGTGCCGCAGGAGCCGTGCACCGACGCCGACCTGGCCACCGCGGCGCAGGTCAGCGCGGCCACGGCGGAGACCACGGCGGCCGTACGGCAGCTCCTCGCCACCCTCGACCAGATCGACGCCGACGGCCAGCACCGGGTCGTGTTCCAGGACTACACCAACCCGTTGCCGTTCGACCTCGCCTCGAACTACTGGGAGGAGGACGGTCGGGCCGACGACCGGGACAAGTTCCGTGAGCTGGGTGCCGAGCGGTACGCGGCCGGCTGCCCGATCCACCGCGCGAGCCTGGCACCCGGGCACCGCTTCTCCACCGGCCTGGGCACCCTGGTCCGGTCGGTGCGCGACACCCTGGCCAGCGAGTTCCCGGCCGATGACCTGGTCTACCTGAACGTGCAGCGGGCGTTCGACGGCGCCCGGCTCTGCGAGCAGCCGACCAGCCCGTCGGGCGCGCTCGCCACGCCGATCCGGCTGATGGACGGCCCGAGCGGCAGCTTCGTGACCAGCCTCGCCGGCAAGGACAAGATCGACATCCAGCGGATCGCCAACACCTGCGTGTCGTACTTCCAGACCTGCCAGGAGTCGTGGCACCCGAACGTGGCCGGGCACAAGGCGCTGGGGCGCTGCCTGACCGGCGCGGCCGGCACGGCCACCCGGGCGGTCACCTGCGTCCGGGCGGGCAACGGCACGATCACGGTCAGCTGAGAGTGCAAGGAGGGGCCCCTTGTGAACGCGTTCGGTACAGCAGGGGCCCCTTCTTGACCGCAGTCTCGAGGTTCCGCAGCGCGCCGCCGGCGAGGGGGCTACGCCCGGAGCGCGGTGCCGAGGACGTGCGGGGAGGGCGGCATCGGCACCGGGATGTCGGGAAAGCGGAACCGGTCCAGAACGGTGAGCGTGAAACCGGCCGCCTCGATCGCGGCGACGGTGTCCCGCCCCGTGTGGCAGCCGCCACAGACCAGCGGCCAGCAGGTGGCGTCGACGAGGCGCTGCGCCCGGCGCAGCGCGCCGGGCCGCTCGGCGCGTACGTGCTCGAAGAAGCGCAGTTGCCCACCGGGGCGCAGCACCCGGTGGGCCTCGCGCAGCGCGGCGGCCTGGTCGGGCACCGAGCAGAGCACCAGGGAGAACATGACGGCGTCGGCGCGACCGTCGGCGACGGGCAGCGCCTCGGCCAGTCCGGCCGCCACGGTGACCGGCACCGGCGCGGCGGCGGCGGCCTCCCGGGCGGCCCGGCGCAGTCGGGGTTCCGGCTCGACGGCGAGCACGGCGGTCACCGCCGGCGGGTAGTGCGCGAAGGCCCGGCCGTTGCCGGCCCCCACCTCGATCACCCGGCCGCGCAGGCCGGCCGCGAGCCGAGTGCGGTGCGCGCCGACCCCGGCCCGGTCCATCGTGTCGGTGGCCCGCCGGTAGAGCCGGGCGAAGACCGGATGAGAGACGCCGGACACCGCATCCTCCTCTCGCTACGAAGAGCGTAGCCACCCGCCGACGGGCGGGCCGGCTGAGGGGCGGACAGGCCGGGGGCGGACGGGCGGGCGGGCCGAGGGGCAGGCAGGCAGAGCACGGGGCAGGCGGGCGGGCCGCTGCGGGTCACCCGGCGGCGGGGCGCCCCGCCGGGACGCCGCCGGCCGACGGCGGGGCCGGCCGGGGGCCGAGGGCGAGCAGCAGCGGGCCCGCCGGGCCGTCGACCAGGTCACCCAGCCGCATCTCGTCGAGCACGGCGAGGAACGCGGCCTGCGCGCGGCGCAACTGCCCCCGCAGCCGGCAGCCCGCGGCCAGCGGGCAGGCGGGCTGCTCGCAGGAGACCACCTCGTCGTCGCCCTCGAAGGCGCGGACGACGGCGCCCACGGTGAGGTCGCCGGCCGCCTCGGCGATGGCCACCCCACCCGAGCGACCCCGGATGGTCACCAGCACCCCGAGGCGCTGCAACCGCTGGACGACCTTGGCGACGTGGCTGCGGGGCAGCGCGAGCCGCTCGGCGAGCTCGTCCACCGTCGTGCGCGCCGGGGTGACGGCGGCCAGCATGGCGATGCGCAGCGCCATGTCGGTGGACCGGTTGAGCTTCACGCACCGACCCTAGCCAGCTGGCCCGGCCGCGGCACGGGCCGGAAGGCCGGTGCCCACTGTGATCCGGACGACCCCCGACCCGGGACCTTCGACCCTGAAGAGGAATCTCAGACTCCTGTTTATTGGGCGCATCGGGAGCCCGGCGGACGAAGCCGGCCCAACCGCAGGAGGAAGCGTGCTCACGGAATCTTCGGCAGCAGTGGTACGGGCGACCCTGCCCGCGGTGCAGGCGCACGGCGCGGCGATCACCAGCCGGTTCTACCAGCGGATGTTCGCCGCCCACCCGGAGCTGCTGAACCTGTTCGACCGGGGCAACCAGGCCACCGGGGCGCAGCAGGCCGCGCTGGCCGCCGCCGTCGTCGCGTACGCGGAGCATCTGGTCGGCGCCAGCGACGTGCCGTGGGGGCCGATCCTGGACCGGATCGCGCACAAGCACGCCTCGCTCGGCATCGCCCCGGCCCAGTACACCATCGTGGGACGGCACCTGCTCGCGGCCGTCGGCGAGGTGCTCGGCGACGCGGTCACCCCGGAGGTCCTCGCGGCGTGGGACGAGACGTACTGGCTGCTGGCCTGCGGGCTGGTGGCCCGGGAGGCCCGGCTCTACCAGGGCGCCGGGGTCGCCGAGGGCGAGCCGGTCTGGCGGGCCTGGCGGGTGGTCGAGCGGGTCCGGGAGACCGCCGACGTGGCCTCCTTCGGCCTGGAGCCGGCCGACGGTGGCCCGGTGCCCGGCTTCGTCCCCGGCCAGTACGTCTCCGTCGCCGTGGACCTCGACGGCGATCGGGGCCGGCAGATCCGCCAGTACAGCCTCTCCGGCCGGCCCGGAGCCGCCCGCTGGCGGATCACCGTCAAGCGGGTACGCGGGGTGGCCGGCGCGCCCGACGGGACGGTCTCCACCTTCCTGCACGACCGGGTCGCCGTGGGCGACACGCTGCGGCTGAGCCCGCCCTTCGGTGAGGTCAGCGCGGTCCCGGGGGACGGGCCGCTGGTGCTGGTCAGCGCCGGCATCGGGCTCACCCCGGCGATGTCCGCGCTGGAGCACCTGGCGGTCACCGCGCCGCAGCGCCCGGTGACGCTGGTGCACGCCGACCGGGCCGGCGCCGCGCACGCGCTGCGCGACGAGCTGCCCCGGCTGCACCACGCCCTGCCCAACCTGCGGACCGCGCTCTGGTACGAGGACCCCGACGGCGCCGACGGTGTCCTCACCGAGCTGCCCGTGCGGGTCAGTCCGGGGCGCGTCGACCCGGAGCTGATCCCGCTCGCCGCCGACGCCCACGTCCACCTCTGCGGACCGCTGCCGTTCATGAACCAGGTCCGGGGCGGCCTGCTGCGCCGGGGCTTCCCGAGCGACCGGATCGCCTACGAGGTCTTCGGCCCCGGCATGCTCCGCGACGCGGACTGACCGCGAGGAAGCCCGACGCCGACTGTCCGCCACGGAGACCCGACGCGGACTCGCCGACCACAGGGCCGGCCCCGGCGATGGCCTGACCGCCGCCGGGGCCGGACACCCGGACACCCGGACACCCGGACACCCGGACACCTGGACACCTGGACACCCCAAGCTACCCGCCGGTAGCTTACAGCCGTAGGCTGGGCCGGTGAGCGCGCCCGGGGAGTACACGCAGGAGTACGTCGACGTCGACGGGGCCCGGCTCGGGGTGCAGGTGTACCCCGAGCCCGACGGGGCTCCCGGCGCCCCGGTCGTGGTGATCTGGCCCGCCATGGGGGTCCGCGCCCGCTACTACCGGCCCTTCGCCGCGCACCTGCGGGCCGCCGGCCTCGCCGTGGTCGTCGCCGACCTGCGCGGGACCGGGGAGAGCACGCCTGCGCCGAGCCGCGCCTGCCGGTACGGCTACGCCGACCTGGCCGCCGACGTGGGCGCGGTGCTGGCGGCGCTGAAGCCCCGGCTGGACGGTCGGCCCACGATCCTGCTCGGGCACTCCCTCGGCGGCCAGGCCGCCCTGCTGCACCTGGCCCTGCACGGCACGGACGCGGTGGACGGGCTGGCCCTGGTCGCCGTCGGCGTCCCCTACTGGCGTCACTACCCGGGCCCGCGCCGGTTCGGGGTGCTGCCGTACACCCAGGGGATCGCCGCGACAGCCCGACTGCTCGGCGTCTGGCCGGGGTGGGGGTTCGGCGGCCGGCAGGCGCGCGGGGTGATCCGGGACTGGGCGAGCACCGCCCGCACCGGCCGCTTCCCCGCCCTGGACGGGGTGGACGTCGAGGCGGCGCTGCGCACGCTGGACGTCCCGGTCCTCGCGGTGAGCGTCGACGACGACCAGTACACCCCGCACGCCACGCTGGACCACCTCTGCGGCAAGCTCGCCGCGGCCGCCGTCGTGCGCGAGCACCTCACGGCGGCGCAGGCGGGCACCCCCCTGGACCACTTCACCTGGGTACGCGCCAGCGGGCCCGTGGCCGCCCGGGTGGCGGCGTGGGCGGCCGACTTGCCAGGGGCATGACATCCAGGTTAATTTATATTCACAACAATCAAAGCCCTCCTGGTGCGCAATGCCGGTTGTCACCCGGGCCTGCGTGGAGGATGCCCCATGACACCGTCCAGAACACGCGCGCGGCTCGTAGTCGCCGCCGTCGCAGCCCTGACCAGTACCGCCGGAGCCACCCTCGTGGTCACCGGCGCCCAGGCCGCGGCCAGCGGCTGCCGGGTCGACTACCAGGTCACCAACCAGTGGTCGGGTGGCTTCGGCGCGAACGTCACCGTGACCAACCTCGGCGACCCCCTCACCGGTTGGACGCTGACCTGGTCCTTCACGGCCGGCCAGACCGTCACCCAGGCGTGGAACGCGACCGCGACGCAGAGCGGCACCCGGGTCACCGCGACGAACGTCGGCTACAACGGCAACCTGCCCACCGGCGGCGGCACGACGTTCGGCTTCAACGGCTCCTGGACCGGCAGCAACCCGGCCCCCACCTCGTTCGCCGTCAACGGGGTGACCTGCACCGGCGCGCCCGGCCCCACCACTCCCGCGCCGACCACCCCGGCACCGACGACGCCGCCCACCACCGCCCCGCCCAGCACCGGGTGGAACCCGCCGGCCAACCTGGTCACCCCGCTCAACGAGGTGTGGGCGCACCAGGAGAGCACGTACAACAACCTGTACGGCTTCCGCAACTACGGCTGGGACCAGGTCTTCGCCAACCGCGGCTACCTCAACTTCTGCGTCCGGTGGGACTCCAGCGCCACCGTCACCGCCGCGCAGCGCGACCAGGTCCACGCCACGCTCGCCCGGCAGTACAGGAAGTGGCTGAGCGTCATGGCCGGCCACAACGGCTGGCCGTACAACGACGTACCGATCAAGGTGGTCGGCTGGGCCGTGCGCGACCGCAACCAACTCCAGTGGTCCGACAACTCGGTCGACATCTACGTCAACAACATCAACGAGAACGCCCCGCAGTGCTCGGAGCCGTGCGGCCGGTTCTTCAACCAGAACGGCCAGTACCCGAACTGCCCCGGCGGCGCGAGCCACCACTACGACCAGTCGCTGTGGCTGACCGACGGCTTCGGCGGCGGCGCGGGCGGCGACTGGGGGCAGCGGATCGGGCGTGAGTACTTCATGTCCAACCTCAACTCCGACAACATCCACATCCTGCTGCACGAGATCGGGCACACCTTCGGCCTGGACGACTTCTACGACTGGACCCCGACCGGCGTCGGCGGGTTCCTGATGAAGGCGGGCAGCGCCTCCTCCATCACCGACTTCGACGCGTGGATGCTCCGCGACTGGTGGCGCCACCTCAAGAGCCGCTACGGCTACTGACAGCCCCTCGTGCGCGGCGGGCCCGGGACCACCCTCCCGGGCCCGCCCCGCCCCCCTGTTCCCCACCGGTCCCACCGTCCCCTCGCGTCGCGCCCGACCGCCGGGACCGGCCGAGGCCCCCCACCACACCAGTTCGTCCGGTCCCGGTGCGTAGTCGCGCGATCGGTGGGTATGCCGCTGCGCCCGTACGGTTGGAAGGGGATCAGATGTCCGAACGACACACCGCCCTGCGCTCGATGCACGACCTCGGCCTCGCCGCCTGGTTCGGCGGCTCGCTGATGGGGGCGCTCGGCGTCAACGGCGCGGCGACGCAGATCAACGACTCGACCCAGCGGCTCCCGGTGGCCGCCGCGGGGTGGTCCAGGTGGACGCCGGTCAACGCGGCGGCGATCGGGGCCCATCTGGCCGGCGCGGTCGGCGAGCTGGCGACCGAGAGCCCCCGGATGCTCGCCCAGTCCGGGGTGGGCCGGATGAGCGCGGTGAAGACGGCCCTCACGGTCGGCGCGCTGGCGGTCACCGGCTACAGCCGGCTGCTCGGCATGCGGCTGCAACGGGCCGGCGGCCCGTCGGTCGAGGGGACGACCGAGCCGAACCCGCAGACGCCGGCCGACGTCGCCTCCTGCCAGCGGCAGATGAGGCTGCTCCAGTGGACCATCCCGGCGCTCACCGGCGCGCTGGTGGTGGTCACCGCCTACATGAGCGAGCAGCAGAAGCCCGGCCAGGTGTTCCGGGGGATGATCGGCCGGGTCGGCGGGCTGGCGAGCGCGCCGAAGACGATCGGCAAGGTGGCGGCGATGGGCGCGGCCAAGCGCCAGATGGCCATGTCCGGTCGCTGACCGCCCGCCGCGCCGCTCCTGCCCCGCCGGCCACGACGAGGCAGGAGCGGCGCGCATGCGGGGCACCCGGTGTCGCCACCGCACACCGACCAGCGAGGTGGCCACGGCCAGCAGGAACGCATCGACGCCCGGCGGAGACCGGGGCGGGCCCTCGGGCGGGGTGGCGGCCACCCAGCCGGCGGTGCTCTCCGGCGCGGGCACCGCGTAGTACGACCTGTCCGCCCCGATCCCATCCATGTGGATCCGTGGAGCGCGCCCGGGCGGATCGGCAACCGGAGCGGGTGTCGGCCACCCCGGAGGTCGGGCGTGGCGGGAAGTGTCGGTGGGTCTGCATAGGTTGGTCGGGACGTGACCAGGAAGGACGGTGGCATGACCAACCCCGAGCAGCTCCGCACCGGTGAGCGGGCCGACCTGTTGCAGGCCCTGCGCCAGCAGCGTGGGTTCCTGCGCAAGACCGTGGACGGCCTCACCGACGCGCAGGCGACGCTGCGCAGCACCGTCAGCGAGCTCTGCCTCGGCGGCCTGATCAAACACGTCGCCCTCATCGAGCAGACGTGGCTGCGGTTCGCCGTCGACGGCGCCGAGGCGATGCGGGCCGACCCGGCGGACTGGTCCGACGGGTTCCGGATGGGCGACGACACCCTGGCCGCTCTGCTCGACCGCTATGCCCGGGTGGCCTCGACGACCGACGAGCTGGTCGCCACGCTCGACCTGGACGCCGCCCACCCGCTGCCGGTCGCCCCCTGGTTCGAGCCCGGGGCGAGCTGGTCGGTGCGCCGGGTGCTGCTGCACGTGATCGCCGAGACGTCCCAGCACGCCGGGCACGCCGACATCCTCCGCGAGGCCATCGACGGCGCGAAGACGATGGGCTGAGCTGGCCCGTCCGGTGGCGATGTGACGCCCGCGCGCCCGACGGCGCTGAGGGACACGAGATGAACGCACACCGGATGGACCAGGAGACCGTCGAGCGCCTCTTCGCCGGCCCCTTCGGCGGTCCCGTCAGTGGCTCTGCCGGCGGCTCCGTCAGCCACCCCCAGGGCAGCCCGGAGCCGCTGGTCCGGCTCCTGGCGGCGGTCCGCGCCGCCCCACGCTCCGACGAGCTGCGCGGCGAGGGCGCGGCCCTGCACGCCTACCGTTTGGCCCGCGCCGGGTCGGCCCCGCCGGTCCCTGCGGTCCGTGCCCGGCCCACGCTCCTCGCCGGCCTGTCGAGCGCGAAGGCCGCTCTCGCGGCGCTGGCCGTCGCCGCCACCGGCGGGGCCGCGCTCGCCGCCGCCCACGGCGCGCTGCCCCAGCCGCTGGATGGGGCGGACGAGCGCGCGGCGGCACCGGCGAGCGGGCAACCCTCGCCGAGCCGGTCGACGGGGCGGACCGCCGGCTCGCCCGGAGGCACCCGCGATCCCCGGGTCCCGCCGGCCCCAATGGTCGTGCTCTGCCACAGCCTGCACGCCGAGGCCACGGCGGACCGGGCCCTGGCCGAGCCGCGCTACGCCGATCTCGTGTCGACCGCCGGTGGCCGGGACCGCGTGGCGGGCTGGTGCGCCGAGGCGGTCGAGGCGGTCAGCCCGGCCGCCGCGACGCCGACGCCGATGCCGACGGGCCGACCGGGCGTCGACGGCGGGCCGGATGGGCGGCCCGGCCGGGCGCCGGCCGCCCCCTCGCTACCGGTGGTTCCTCCGCCGGGATCTCCAGCGTCGCCCGGGAACCCCTCGGTGCCGGCGACCCCGTCGCTGCCGGGAACCCCCTCGGCGCCGGCCGGCCGCCCCGCCCCGGCCGACCCATCCGTGCCAGCCACCCCGGCGGCCGGCCGGCCCGGCACGGCGTCGACCGGGCAGCGCGCCCCGGGCACGCCCAGCCCGGGTGGACAAGGTCGAGCGGGGTGTCCGCGCCCTGGACAAGGTGTCCACCCTCCAGGAACTCGCTGCCGCCCTGCGCGTCGACGCTTCGGTGCTGCTGGGACGTGACGTGCAGCCGGTCGAGGTGACCGAGCGCGCCGAGGGGGTCGAGCGAGGCCGCCGACCTGGCGGTACGGGTGGGCGAGGGCCACGACCATCAGTGGACGGCGTTCGGGCCCACGGCGGTCGACCTGGCCCGCGCCGCCGCAGCCGTCGAGCGGGGCGCGGCCCGCGACGCGGTCGCCTGGCACGAGAAGACCATCCGGCGGGACGCCTGGCGGTGGCTACCTGCCGAGCACCGCGCCGCGCACCTGCTCGACGCCGCACGGGCGTACCTCCAGACTGATGATCCGCGCGCAGCCGGCCGGGTCCTGCGCGACGCCGAACGCACCGCCCCGGCCGAACTACGCCACCGACCCGCCGCCCGGCAGATGATCGCCCAGGTGACCCGCACCCCCCACGCCCCGGCCACCCTCGTCCACCTCGCCCTCACCCTCGGCCTGACCTGACCGCGCCCCGGCCACCCGCCTCGGTGATCAAGAGGTTTGCGTCATCGACGAGATCAAACTTGACGC
>NZ_JBHUVA010000061.1:0-41934 GCF_042670805.1 Micromonospora sp. NPDC057141
CGGCCTGCTGCGGGGGGCGCGCCCCGGGGCCGGTCGCGCGGGGCCGGTGCCGCGCGGCTGGGTCAGGGACGCTCCTCCGGGCGGGCCGGGCGCACGATGTCCTGGTAGCGGGGGTGGCTCGCGCCGTAGATGGCGAAGTTGAGCCGGGCGAGGGTCAGGCTGAGGTCGCCGTTGGGGCCGCCGCGCACCGCGTCGGCGTCGGCATCGTTCTGACCGTCGTCGGTCCAGAAGCAGACCGGGCACGTGCCGCCTCCGGTCAGCGAGGCGCAACAGGGACATGCCGAAGGAACCCACTGAACACCCACCGGGAGAGCATTCCACAACCGACGTTCTGGCATCACTCCGACGGTGGGCCGATTTCACGTTCCGGCCAGCCGTCGGCGCTCACTTTCCGGCCGGCCCCGTCTTCACGCTCCGGCTGCCATCGTCGGCGGTGACGGCCACCAACTCGCCCGGGGCGACCCCCAGCACGTCGGCGGCCCGCCCCCCGTTCACGGCGGCGGCGACCTGGCCGGCCGAGTCGACGTACACCACCAGTGCGCCGGGTGGGGCGTCGCCGAACGTACGCCCGTGCGCCGCCGCCCGCCCGGCCACCCGCAGCCGGGCCGGCAGCGGGGCGAGCCGCTCGCCCGGCGCGGCGAGTTGCACGTTGCCGAAGTGGTCCACGGTCAGCACCTCGGCGGCGAACCCGCCGCCCGGCTCGGCCCGGACCACCGGCTCGGGCAGCCGGGCGAGGCCCGCCGGGTCGACCGCCGGCCCGGCGTCGGCCAGCGGCGCGCCCGACGCCAGCCGGGCGGCCACGGGGGCGAAGACGTCCCGGCCGTGGAAGGTGCGCGACACCTGCGGGGCCAGCCACGCGGGGTTGGTCAGCTCGACGGCCGCCGTGACCCCGCCGAGCGCGGCGGCGGCGTCGGGCAGCAGGCCGTTGTCCGGCCCGACCAGCGCCCCGCCCGGCGTGGCCAGGGCGACCCCGCGCCGGGCGGTGCCGACCCCCGGGTCGACCACCGCGACGTGCACCCCCACCGGCAGGTACGGCACCGTCTGGGCGAGCACGGCCGCGCCCCGCCGCACGTCGGCCGGCGGGACGAGGTGGGTCACGTCGATCACCCGGGCGGCCGGGGCGATCCTGGCGATCACCCCGTGGCAGGCGGCCACGAACCCGTCGGCCAGGCCGTAGTCGGTGGTCAACGAGATCCACGCCATCGGCGTCCTCCTTCTGCTCGCTCTGCTGTTCCGGTAGCCGGACGGCACGGCTGCGGGTTCGACGCTAACCTCCCGGGCATGACGCGCGTGCTGCTGGTGCCCGGTCGCAACGACCCCCTGCCCGAGCACTGGCAGGAGTGGCTGGCCGGCCGCGATCCCGCCCGTAGCATGGTCCGGCACGCCACCGCCGGGCACATGACGACCGCCGACGGCTACGGGCCGTGGCCCCTCGCGGAGGACCTGATCGCCCGCCTGAGCACCCCCTGATTGCCGAAGCATCGGGACCAGGGGGGGTCGAGCGGGAAGCCTCTATCATGCCGCGGGTGAGCAATCCAATGATGCCGAACGATCCACGGCGGCTTGGCAACTATGAGCTGCTCGGTCGTCTTGGCGAGGGCGGCATGGGCACCGTCTTCCTCGGACGCTCGCCGGACGGCCGGCTGGTGGCGGTCAAGATGTTGCGGGCCGAGCACGCCTGGGACACCGAGTTCCGGGGGCGCTTCCGCAGCGAGGTCAACCGGGCCCGCGAGGTGCCCGGCTTCTGTACGGCGGCGGTGCTCGACGCCGACCCGGATCACGAGACGCCGTACCTGGTGGTCGAGTACGTCGACGGGCCGAGTCTCTCCGAGGTGATCCGGGAACGGGGGCCGTTGGACGGCGGCACGCTGCACAGCGTGGCGGTCGGGGTGGCCACGGCGCTGGCGGCGATCCACGGCGTGGGGGTCATCCACCGGGACCTGAAGCCGCAGAACGTGCTGTTCTCGCTGGGTACGCCCAAGGTGATCGACTTCGGGATCGCGCGGGCGCTCGAGGCGACCAGCCGGCACACCAAGACCGACCAGATGGTCGGCACGGTGGCGTACATGGCGCCGGAGCGGTTCGACAACGACTCGGATCGTACGGTGGGGCCGCCGGCTGACGTGTTCGCGTGGGGTGTGGTGGTGGCTTACGCGGCGACCGGACTTACCCCGTTCTGGGCGGATTCCCCGGCCGCCACGGCGGCTCGCATTCTGACCCAGCCGCCCGACCTGACCGGGCTCAGCGGGCCGTTGCGTGACCTGGTGGGCCGCACGCTGGCCAAGGATCCGACCGAGCGGCCGACCGCGCACCAACTGCTCGATCTGCTGCTGGAGGCGGAAACGGGGGGAGCGCTCGCCCAGCGGCCGGAGCTGCTCAAGGCCGCCGAGGCGGCCCAGCACACGGGCCGGGTTCGGCCTTCCGCCGTACCCGGGCCGGCCGCACCCGTCCGTCGGCGGGTGAGCCGCCTGGTGGCCATGGCCGTGGCCGCTGCCGTCGTCGTGGGTGCCGGTGTCGGATTCGCTTTGTGGCGCAACGAGCCGGGTGAGACGCTGGCCTCGTTCGTGCCCAGCACGTCGCCGTCGGCGTTGCCGCGCGGGGCGTCGGCCGCGCCCAGGTCGACGGTGGCCGACTCGGACACGCCACGGATCCAGGGGCCGGGGGTGTCCGACCAGCTCGACCGGCGGGGCCTGTGGAAGGCCGACCGGGTTGCCGACAGCGCCGCCGGGTGGTGCACCTTCGACCAGCGGATGCTGGCGACGACACACCTGTCCACCCTCTATCAGTGCAAGGGGCCGCAGGACTCGTTCGCCGGCGACCAGACGATCGCGGTCGACGTCGGCATCGTCACCAAGGGCGCCTGCGCGGTGATCTGGTTCCGGTTGGTCGACCAGCACGGTTACGTGGCCTCGTTCTGCGAGAAGGAGATCCGGCTGGGGATCGACGAGAGCTCGGGGAACGGGTTCAACTCGGAGCAGCGGGTCGCCTCGAGCGCGTTCCAGGTCGGGCGGACGCACCGGATCGGCATCACCGTGCGCAACGGCACGGCCCAGGTGACGGTCGACGGCACGCCCGCCCTGAGTATGCCGGTCACCGATCCGCAGCTGGTCGCGGGCCGGGTCGTGCTCGGGGCGCTCAACGAAGCGACCGAAGGGGACGCCACGGTGGCCTTCGCGAACGTCGATCTCCGATCGCCGGTGGTGGGTCAGCCGGCGCGCTTCACCGATCCGACGACCGGCTCCAGCCAGTCGATGGTGGAGCTTTACTCGTACGATCCGGTCGCGCGCTCCGCGGTGGCTCAGCCGGTGCTCGTGATGGCCAGTGCGGACTACTGCAAGCAGTTCAAGATCGACCCGCACGACATCAGGTGCAGCGACCCGTTCCAGATCGTCGAGAGCCACACGAAGGTGACGATCCCGGTCCGGTCCGCGCCGAAGCTGACGTCGTGGGAGAACGTCGGCGGCGGGGACGGCATCGTCTCGGTGCAACCCGGCGCCGGTCACTCCGTCTCTGCGTCCAGGTTCACCAAGTGGCTGGCCGGGAAGCAGGGCGGCCTGGTCGCGGTCACCACCACCGACGGCGAGGTCACCACGCTGACCATGATCGACAACCCCTGACCCGGTTGCGTCGCGGCCCCGGTCGCCAGCGTGTCCGGGGCCGCCCGAACTGGCCCAGCGAAGCGTGGTGTCCAGTGTGCAGGGCCGCGATCGTGGTCGCTGCCGCCCGAGCAAGGGTTACGAGCCGCCACGCTCATGAGTACCGTGGGAAGGCGACCCCGGGTGGGTGCTTCTCCCAGCATCGCGCGGCGAGACCGACCATCCCACCCGGAATGCGCAACCCTTCCGCGAAGCGCGCGGCCGGTGCGGTGATCGGACGCCCCATGCGTCGTCTGCGATGTGACGTGGCCTGGGAGGGACGCCCTGCCTGCCTGGCTCATCATCCGGTCGAATGCTCACTGTTACTGCCCGGCAACTGGTTCGGTGTACCGTCCGAAGATGGCGGCCCACCCTGGTTGCGGCCGGCCGCCACCCGGCCCTTCACCTGGGAAGGATCCCCACCCATGGAAACTCTTGGTCGTCGGATCGCCGAGATCCGTGGTCGGCGCGGGATGTCGCAGCGGGAGTTGGCGCAGGCAGCCAGCGTGAGCGTCGATCTGGTGTCCAAGCTGGAGCAGGGGCAGCGTCGGTCGGCGCGTCTGGACACTGTTGCGGCGCTCGCCCATGCTCTCGACGTGACCCTGGCCGAACTGCTTGGCAAGCCTCGTGGCCTGGGTGCCAAGGCCGAGGACGGGGAGGTCGGGGCGATCCGACGATCAGTCCTGGGCCTACGCCCCGACCGGCAGGACCCGCCTGCGCGAGCTGACCTGGCCGTGGTGATCGACGATCTCTGGGCAGCTTACTGGTCCGGCCGCTACGCGCACCTGGCCCGGCAGCTTCCCGACCGCATCGACCAGGCCCGCGCGCTCACCCGCGACGGCCGCCCCGCTGACCATGCACTGCTTGCCAGCGTCTTGCAACTCGCCGGGAGCCTGCTTGCTCACTTGGCGCAGGAGGATCTCGCGCACCTGGCGTTGGCAGATGCGTGCCGGGCGGCCGAGGCCAGCGGCGATCACCTGCTCTTCGCAGCCCAGCAGGCCACCCGGTCCTGGGTGCTGTCTCGTCAGGGACTGTGGTCGGAGGCGGAGCACGTCGCGGTCACGGCAGCGGCCACCGTCGAGCCGACGCTCTCCCGGTCCTCCGTCGATCAGGTGGCGCTCTGGGGCGAGTTGCTGCGATACGGAACTACGGCCGTGGCCCGGTCGGGTCGGCAGACCGAGGCGGCCGAACTACTCGGCCTCGTCGGCGCTGCCGCGTCCCGCATGGGGCACGATCAGTCCACTCGTTACGTCGGCCGCGCCTTCGGGCCGACCGTGGCGAAGATGAAGGCTGTGGACGTGGCAATTGCGGGCGGCCAAGCCCGGCGAGCTATCCGTCTCGCCGAGCAGGTCGAGCACCCGGCGGCGGCTCCTACTGCGATGCACAGCCGGTACCTGCTCAACGTGGCCTGGGCGCAGATGGCCGACTGGCGCAGCCAGGACGCGGTGGACACGCTGCGGCAGGTCGAGGCGCTCACGCCCGAGATGCTGCTCCACCAGACGATCGCCCACACGATCGTCGCCGAACTGCTTCCGCGCCGATCCCGTCAGCGACTCCCCGGCCTGGTGGGACTGGCCGACCGGATGGGCGTCTCCAGGTAGGCCATCCTGTGCCGATCCGCCTGGCCCGGTTACTGCCCGACTAGGACGTCCTGTCCTGCTCGACCGTCACTCATTGCGAATAGCGTCCGTTACATGGCGTGATCGAGTGATCTTCTTATTGTGATCCTTGTTGTGATGGTCGCGCCCGTAGTCGGGTGCGACGGCGGTTGATTCTTCCCAGAAGCGCCGCCGTCGCGTCCCCTTCGGAAGGATGCCGGGTGGGCGACAGTACGCAGGGTGGGTCGGTGCAGAGCCGGGGCGAGCGGATCGAGGAGGCGGAGCGGGAGGCGGCCCGACAGCGCATCCTCGCGCAGGCTGAGGCGGAGCGGATACCGGTGGAGGAGACGACGCGGGCGGTGCCGGATCGGCGGTGGCGTCGTGGGCGGTGAGGGGCTGCCGCCGGGTCGTCGGGTGGCGCAGTGGCGGGTCCGGCGCGGGATGACGCAGCAGATGCTGGCCGACCGGTTGGGCAGGTCGAAGAGCTGGGTGGACAAGGTTGAGCGGGGCGTCCGCGCCCTGGACAAGGTGTCCACCTTCCGGGACATCGCGGTCGTCCTGCGTGTCGACGCTTCGGTGCTGCTGGGCCGTGACGTGCAGCCGGCCGAGGTGACCGAGCGCGCCGAGGGCGTCGAGCGGATCCGGGCGGCCCTGTCGACGTACGACATTGCTCTTGGCACGCCGGCGGCCCGGAGCGTCGTGTTGCCGGCGGACCGGTTGGCCCGGGACGTAGCGCACGCGTGGATCACGTTCCAGCATGCCCGGTATCCGCAGGTGGTCGCGTTGGTGCCGGGTCTGCTGGCGGCGGCGCAACGCGCGCACGCCGACGCCCCGGACTCGGGGCGGGCGGCGTTGGTGGAGGCGTACCGGGTGACCGCGTCGCTGCTGGTGAAGCTCGGGGAGGACGAGTTGGGCTGGCTGGCCGCCGACCGGGCCGTGGCCGCCGCAGCCGGTGATCCGGTGCTGGTGGCCGCCGCCTGCGTGCAGCTCGGCCAGGCGCTGCGAGCGTCGGGGCGGGCGCGGGCGGCGAAGTCGGTGACCCTGGCCGCCGCGTACCGGATCGCCCCGCCCGATCCCGGCGACGGCGTCCCGGCGGAGCTGTCGTTGTGCGGGACGCTGCTCGTGCAGGCCGCCCTCGCGGCGGCCCGCGAGGGAGATCACCGGGCGGCGGCCGACCTGTTCGACGAGGCCGGCGACCTGGCGGCGCGGGTGGGCGACGGCCACGATCACCAGTGGACGGCGTTCGGCCCGACGGCGGTCGACGTGGCCCGCGCCGCCGCAGCCGTCGAGCTGGGCGCGGCCCGCGACGCGGTCGCCTGGCACGAGAAGGCGGTCCGGCGGAACGCCTGGCGGTGGCTGCCGCCCGAGCACCGCGCCGCGCACCTGCTCGACGCCGCGCGGGCGTACCTGCGCACCGCCGACCCGCGCGGAGCCGGCCGGGCGCTGCTCGACGCCGAACGCACCGCCCCGGCCGAACTACGCCACCGCCCCGCCGCCCGGCAGGTGATCGCCCAGGTGACCCGTGCTCCGCACGCCCCGGCCACTCTCGTCCAGCTCGCGCTCAGCCTCGGGGTTTCTTGACCGGGGAGTCCCCTGCGCGCGACGTCGACCTAGCCGGCTCCAAGCCCGACGGGCGGCGTCCACGTGAACAACGGCCCCGTGGCCAGGCTCGCCACCATCGCGACAACCAGGTAGATCAGCACCATGCCCGCGGGTGTCCAGGCGAAGTGGCGCGTCCAGTACGGGTCACGGGCGAGCCGCGCGAGCAGCGCCCCGACCATCGGAAGCGCCAGGTTGAGCACCAGCGCCGTGGTCAGGAGGGTCTCCGTGGTCGCGCCGAACGCCCGCGCCGCCGCATGGGTCGGCACATAGGGCGAGGACACCCGTCGCACCAACCCGACGACGAACAGGAACGGCACGCCGTAGAGCCAGGCGAAGAAGAGCACGCCGAGCCCGACGCGCCTCACCGGGCACCCTGCCAGATTCCAGCAGCCACCACGGCAACCGCGATGGTGATCGACACCGACAGGGTGCCGGCGAGGATGGGGGAGGGGACCCGGCGCGCGAGCGGAAAAGTGATCACCGCCGTGGTGAGCAGCATCGCCGCGAGAACCGGCGCGCCGAGGATCGCCGCCACGGCGAACCCCTCCTGCGGTGTCAGGCAGGCGAAAATGACCGAGCAGTCCCGGTTCGGGTTCGCCGGCACGCCTACGAGTCCGACGAAGACCGCGGCGGCCACGGTGGCGTACCAGCCGAGCGCCACGAGGAGGCTCGACCCGAACGAGCCCCGGCGCGGCGCTTCCGCATCATCCATGCTCGTGACGTTGCCAGGACCCTGGCACCTGGCCCATCCGCATCCGTACTCATTCCCGACCGCCCGATCCGGCGACGGCCGCCCCTCCGTGTCAGCGGTCGGCGGGATCGGCGGTGGACGGCTGCGTCGGCCAGAACGGCCATTCCTCGAACGAGTCGCAGCGCCCGTCCTCGGCGAAGCGCATGATCCACAGGTCGCGAAACTCCTGGTCGGCCGGGTCGCCGTACCGGACCTCCACCCGCGCCACCGCAGTGTCGCCCTCGACCGCGACGACCTCGCTGGTCATGTGGAATACCTCATCGGGGCCCTCCCGCTCGGCTTCCCACATCCGGGATATGGCCGGCAGACCGACGATCGCCTCGTGGTACGGCCCTTGCCGATAGCTGGCCTGTTCGGTGAAGACCGTGTTGAGCGCCTCCGTCCCCGGCGTCCGCCATGCACGCTCGTATGCCGCGAGCCAGCCAGCCACATGTTTCCGGTCCATGCGCCCAGCCTGCCATCCGGTCGCACTCGGCGTGCCGTTGGCGCTGCGCCCGCTTCCGCCGGGAGGCATCTCCCGCACTCCGACACCGGTCCAAAATAGGTCGATCGGGCCGTGCCGAACGGCGATCATTGCGGGTGTCTCGCGGCCGGCGGGGCGCGACCGACTTCACGTGGGGGGACCGGTGCTCGCTCCGCTGCGCCATCGCGCGTTCCGCTGGCTGGCCGCCGGCCGCATGGTCAACATGCTCGGCAACGGCGTCGCGCCCATCGCCCTGGCCTTCGCGGTGCTCGACCTGACCGGCTCGGTGCGTGACCTGGGCCTGGTGGTCGGCGCGAGATCGCTGATGACCGTGCTGTTCGTGCTCTTCGGCGGGGTGGTGGCCGACCGGATTCCGCGCCGGCTGGTGCTGGTCGGCTCCAACGCGCTGGGCGCGGCGACGCAGGCGGCGGTGGCCGCCGTCGTGCTCACCGGCACGGCGACGATCCCGCTGCTGCTGGCGCTCGGCGCGGCCAACGGCGTCGTGAGCGCACTGTCGCAGCCGGCATCGGCCGCCGCGACGCCGCAGACCGTGCCGCCGGAGCTGCTCCAGCAGGCCAACGCGCTCATCCGGCTCGGCATCAACGCGGGCATGATCGGCGGCGCGGCGGCGGGTGGCCTCCTCGTGGCCGCCGTCGGGCCCGGCTGGGGGCTCGCCGTCGACGCGGCCACCTTCGCCGTCGCGGCCGTGGCCTTCGCCGGGGTCCGGGTCGCCGCCCCGAAGACGAGAAGTAGTCGTACGGGTGTCGTCGCCGACCTGCGGGTGGGCTGGACGGAGTTCACCGCGCGCACCTGGGTGTGGGCGGTGGTGCTCGGCTTCATGGTCCTCAACGCGTGCCTCGCCGGCGGCGTGAACGTGCTCGGCCCGGCCGTCGCCGACTCGACGATCGGCCGCAGCGGCTGGGGCGTGGTGTTGGCCGCGGAGACCGCCGGGATGGTGCTCGGCGGGCTGATCGCTCTGCGGATCCGGGTACGCCGGCTGCTGCTGCTCGGGGTGGCCTGCATGTTCGCCGAGTCGTTCCTGTTGCTGGGGCTGGCTCTGGCGCCCACCATCGTCGTGCTGGTGGCCGCCGCGTTGGCGGTCGGCGTCGCCGTCGAGCAGTTCGCGGTGGCCTGGGAGACGTCGATCGCCCAGCACATCCCGGCCGACCGGCTGGCCCGCGTCTACTCGTACGACATGTTGGGGTCCTGGATCGCCATGCCGCTCGGCCAGGTGGCGGTCGGGCCGCTCGCCGCGACGATCGGCACCCGCGACACGCTGCTGGCCCTAGCCGCTCTGGTGGTGCTCGCCGTCGGGGGCATGCTGGCCAGCCGGGACGTGCGCCGGCTGCGGGCGGTGGCACCCGGCCGCGCCGCCGACGGAACGCGGGCCGATCCGGCCAGGGGTGAAGCGGGCGACAGCCCCGCCGATGCGGCGACGGTCGGGTGACCGCTTCGTTGCGCCCCACCCACCTCGGTGATCAAGAAGTTTGCGTCATCGACGAGATCAACGCTGACGTTTTCTTCTTGATCACCGGGGCGAGTTGGTCATCGGGGCGCTCAGGCGGTGGCGGGGCCGAACCAGGTGGGTAGCGCGGCGCGCAGGGCCTGCTGGTCGTCGCCGACCCATGCCACGTGGCCGTCGGGCCGCAGCAGCACGGCGGGCACGTCCAACTCCTCGCTGCCGTCGACGACGTGGTCGACCCGGTCGGCCCAGCCCGCCACCGAGAGCCGGCCGGTCCGGTCGAGCAGCAGCCCCCGGCCGCCGCGCGTCAGCTCGTAGAGGCGTCCGCGCCCCAGCCGGACGTCGCGCAGCGGGACGTCGCGCAGCCGTCGGCCGAGCAGTTCGTGTCCCGTGCCGAAGTCGTAGCGGACCCCGACTGCGATGATCTTCTCGGTCAGGTACCGGCTCACGTCCTCGAAGTCCATCAGGTCCGACAACAGCCGGCGCACCGCCTGGGCCCCCGGCTCGGTGGACATCAGCTCCATCTGCGCACGGGTGTTGTCCAGCACGTCGGCGGCGACGGGACGCCGTTCGGTCTCGTAGCTGTCCAGCAGCCCCGGCGGTGCCCAGCCGTCGATCTGGGCGGCCAGCTTCCAGCCGAGGTTGAACGCGTCCTGGATGCCGAGGTTGAGCCCCTGCCCGCCGGTCGGCGGGTGGACGTGCGCCGCGTCGCCGGCCAGCAGCACCCGGCCGACCCGGTAGCGCTCGGCCAGCCGGGTGGCGTCGCCGAAGCGGGACAGCCAGCGCGGCGAGTGCACCCCGAAGTCGGTGCCGGCGTACGCCCGCAGTTGCTGTTTCACCTCGTCGAGGGTCGGCGGGACCCGGCGGTCCTCGGCCACCCCGTCGGCGGGCACGACGACGCGGTACATGCCGTCGGCGAGGGGCATCGCGCCGAAGCGGAGCTGGGTCTTGCGGACCTCGGCGCCCACGGCGGCGAGGGTCTCGGGTGACGCGGTCAACCGCATCTCGCCCAGCAGCGTGTCGACCCTGCTGGGCTCACCGGGGAAGCCGACGCCGAGCAGCTTACGCACGGTGCTGCGGCCACCGTCGCAGCCGACGAGGTAGCGCGCGCGCAGTCGGTTTCCGTCGGCCAGCTCGGCGGTCACCCCGTGGTCGTCCTGGCTCAGCCCGACCAGCTCGCAGCCGCGCCGGATCTCGACGCCGAGTTCGACGGCGCGCTCGGCCAGCAGGCGGTCGGTGATGGTCTGCGGGATGCCGAGCACGTACGCGTGCGCGGTGTCCAGCCCGGTCGGCGGCGGCTTGGGGATGGCGGCGAAGAAGCCGCCGAGCGGATACCGCGTGCCGAGCGCGAGGAACCGCTCCAGCAGTCCGCGCTGGTCCATGATCTCGATGCTGCGCGCGTGCAGCCCGAGCGCGCGGACGACCTCGGTCGGTTCCGTCTCCTTCTCCAACAGCAGCGTGTGCACGCCGTGCAGCCTCAGCTCGGCGGCCAGCATCAGGCCGGTCGGTCCACTACCGACCACGATGACGTCGATCATGAAGCTCCCCCATGCGTTGACAAACACGCCCGTACTCCGCGAATTCCTGATTTCCGCAGCTTCTGGGCCCGGCGGACGATTCTGCGGTACGACCCGGGTCTTGCCGCAAGGCCCCCCATGCGCTATATGTTGAGAGTGGCAGGGAGTCGGTGACTTCTTGCCTTTGTCTTTGCCGGGCGCCTAATCGGCTGGCGGCACACCATCCTGCCGTCCTGCGGTGCCAACGGTGCCCGTTCATGACGATCCGGATCGGCGAGGAACTCGCCGCCCGGATGCCCAAGATTTTCTGGGCGGTCGGTCGGGCCGACTCCTACGCGCGGTGGCTGCCCCTGCTGGTGCCGCATCTGCCCGCGCGGATTCCGGTCCCGCTGCACGTGGGCGAGCCGGGCGCGGGGTTCCCGTGGCGGTGGACCGTGGTGCCGTGGTTCGCGGGGCATACGCCGCCCAGGCCGGGCTGCGACGACGTTTCCCTGGCCCGCGACGTGGCGGCGTTCGTGCGCGCCCTGCACGCGGTGGATCCGGCCGGCGGCCCGGCCAGGCCACCGGGCGTCACCGCCGAAGCTCACCGTCCTGTTTCCTCCCTGGATCTTGGACAGTCTCCGTTCCGCGCGGACACCAACTGTCCAAGTTCGGAGGCTGGGGGGTGCGCGGGGGTGCTGGCCCGGCTCGCGAGGAAGGGACGGGCCGGGCTTTGTTGACGGCATACGTCATACGTATTACTTTAATGTAAATCGATGGCTAGGTGTCGCCGCCCGGTGCAGCGGGGGCCAACCAGCAGCGGAAACGGGGAGCCGATCCGCTGGCCGGTAGCCCCGCTGGTCCGGATGAAACCGGGGAGCGGGCCTGGCAGGCGCCGAATCGGTCCGGTGGCGGGCAGCCGGCCGCTCGGCAACCTGCCTGTCGGCAAGGGCGCTCGGTGACTGCGTGTCGCCGACGTTGCCCGCGCCGCCGTGGTCGTCGGTGCCGTTCTCACCCGTACCGCGGGGGTCGGCCGCATCCCCAGGGTCTGCCCGCCGCATGCCTGACCCAATGAAGGAGTTGCTCAATGTCGAAACATCGGCTCATTGCCGGCGCTGTCGCGGGAGCCGCGGCGCTCGTCCTCGCGATAGGCGGCGCGGCGGTCGCCGCCGGAGCCGGCCCGCTCGCGTACGCTCAGGACGTCGCTCCGCTCGCGGCGACCGCCGGCTGCGGCCAGGCGCCGGCGCTGACCAGCGGCACGCGCACGATCTCCAGCAGCGGCGAGAACCGTTCGTTCATCCTCCGGATCCCCGACAACTACGACCGCAACCGCCCCTACCGGTTGATCTTCGCGTTCCACTGGAACGGCGGCACCGCCAACGACGTCGACTCGGGCGGGACCAGCGGATATCCCTGGTCCTACTACGGCATCCGGGCGCTGTCGAACAACTCGGCTATCTTCGTCGCGCCCCAGGGCATCGGAAACGGCTGGGCCAACAGTGGCGGCCGGGACCTCACCTTCGTCGACGACATGATGCGGCAGATCGAAGCGGGCCTGTGCGTCGACACCACGCAACGCTTCGCCATGGGCTTCAGCTACGGCGGCGGCATGAGCTACGCCATCGCCTGCGCCCGCGCCACGGTCTTCCGCGCGGTAGCCGTCTATGCCGGCGCGGAACTCAGCGGGTGCAGCGGCGGCACCCAGCCCATCGCGTACATCGGCATCCACGGGCTCCGGGACAGCGTCATCCCCATCTCGACCGGGCGGTCGCTGCGCGACCGGTTCGTCAGGAACAACGGCTGCACCCCGCAGAACCCGCCCGAGCCGGCGCAGGGCAGCCTGACCCACACCCTCACCTACTACTCGGGATGCCAGGCCGGCTACCCGGTCGCCTGGGCCCCGTTCGACGGCCCGCACGCCCCCAACGCCGTGGACGGCTCCGCCGACCCGTTCGCACCCGGTGAGAACTCGTGGACCAGGCCGGTGGTGTGGAGCTTCTTCACCCAGTTCGACGGCACCACCCCGCCGACGCCGACGCCGACCCCCACCAGCAGCCCGGCGCAGGGCGTGCAGGTCGTCGGTGGCCAGTCCGGTCGCTGCGTCGACGTGCCGAACGCCAGCACCACCAACGGCACCCAGACCCAGCTGTGGGACTGCACCGGCGGCACCGCACAACGCTGGACCCACACCGCTGCCAGGCAACTCCAGGCGTACGGCACCAAGTGCCTCGACGCCAGCGGTGCGGGCACCAGCAACGGCACCCAGGTGATCATCTGGGACTGCCACGGCGGCGCCAACCAGCAGTGGAACGTCAACGCCAACGGCACCATCACCAACGCCCAGTCCGGGCTCTGCCTGGACGCCACCAACGCCGCGACGGCCAACGGCACCAAGCTCATCCTCTGGTCCTGCAACGGCGGGCAGAACCAGCAGTGGAGCCTGCGCTGATCCGCGGCTGAATCCGTAGCCGTCGATGAAGGGCCTCCCTTGGGCGCATCGCGGTTGACGGCGGCCGGCCCGGCGTCTCGATCCGCCGGGCCGGCCGTGCCGGGTTCACGGTCAGCCGCGCAGGCGTCGCCGGGTTCACGGTCAGCCGCGCAGGCGCAGGCCGCGCGGGGTGGCCCGGAACCCGGCGGCGGTCAGCGCGTCGCGCAGCGGGGACGCCGAGACGGCCTCCCCGTCGGCCCGCTCCACCGAGATCGCGCCGAGCGCGCCGGTGTGCACCGTGGCGGCGAGCGCCCTGCCGGCCGCCGCGAGGGCGTCGGGATCGTCGGCGAAGGAGAGGATCGTCCGACCGCCCCGCTCGACGTAGAGCACCAGGTCGCCGCCGACGAGCACCACCAGCGCGCCCGCCTTGCGGCCGGCCCGGTGCCCGCTCGCCGGGGCGGCGCCCTCGCCGGAGTCGACCGCCCGCTCGGGCCAGGGCAGCGCTGCGCCGTACGGGTTGGCCGGGTCGGTGGCGGCGAGGACGAGCGCCGCGCGACCGCCACGGCTGCCGGCCGCCCCGCCGCCACCCTCCTGGTTGCTCCCGCCCCCACGGCTGCCGGCCGGGTCGGCGAGGGCTCGGAGCCGGTCGACCGCACCGGGCACCGCGAACTGGGCCGCGCCCAGCCCCTCCACGAAGTAGCCCCGCCGGGCCGCCCCGCGCTCCTCCAGTGCCGACAGCACCGGGTAGACGGCCGCGAAGCCGCCGGTCACCTGCTCGGCGACGACCGCGCCCCGGGTGACCACACCGTGCCGCTCCAGCAGCACGTCGGCGAGGGCGGCGGCCCGCCGGGTCGGGTCGAGGTCGCGTTCCGGCAGCCGGGACCAGCGGCCCGCCACCGTGGGCGGGCCGCTGCGGCTGGGCAGCGCCACCCGGCCGGGGCGGCGCAGCCGGGTGCGCGGCGCGGCCGGCCGGGACCGGTGCGCCCCGCCGCCGCCGAGCGCCGCCCGCAGCGGGGCGAGGGTGTCGTTGGTGAGGTGCCCGGCCCACACCAGGTCCCAGATCGCGGCGGTCAGCGCTACGTCGTCGGCGCAGCCGACCCGGTCGGACAGCGACCGGAAGAACAGCGCCTGCCCGTCGCCGAGCGCGTCGAGCACGGCGTCGTGCAACGGGGTACGGGTCGACGCGTCATCGGGCGGCGGGAGCAGCAGCGGCGCGGCGTCGGCGTACGCGAGGGTGACCCAGCCGTCGCCGCCGGAGATCGCCCCGGACCCCGCCCACAGCACCTCCCCGGAGGCACACAGCTCGTCGAGCTGGGCGGGGGAGTAGTCGGCGACCCGGCCGGGCAGCACGAGGCGTTCCAGCGCGGACGCCGGCACGGCCGCCCCCTGCAACTGCTCGACGGCGGCGACGACGGCCTGCACGCCCCGGGCCGACGAGCCGACCTGCTGCCAGCGGGGCAGGAACGCGGCCAGGGCCCTCGGCGGCACCGGCTCGATCTCCCGGCGAAGCGCCGCGAGGGAGCGGCGGCGCAGCAGCCGCAGCACCTCGGCGTCGCACCACTGGGTGCCCACGGTGTCGGGGGTGAACTCGCCGGAGACGACCCGCCCGGCGGCGGCGAGCCGGCGTAGCTCCTGCTCGACGACGGCCACGCCGAGCCCGAAGCGGGCGGCGCAGGTGGCGGCGGCGAACGGGCCGTGGGTGCGGGCGTACCGGGCGACCAGGTCGCCGAGCGGGTCGGCCACGGGGACGAGGTGTGCCTCGGCGACCCCGACCGGCAGGGCCACGCCGAGGGCGTCGCGCAGCCGGGCGGCGTCCTCGACGACGACCCAGCGCTCCTCGCCGGCGACCCGCACGCGCAGCACCCGGCGGGCCGCCGCCAGGGCGGTGAGCCAGTCGACGGGCACGCCCCGCTCGGCCAGCTCCGCCTCCGACAGGTCGCCGACGGTGCGGAGCAGCTCGACAACGTCTTCCGCGTCGCGGGGCCGGCGCTGCCCGGTCAGCCAGCGCAGCTGCCGATCGGTCTCGGCGAGCACCGCCGGGTCGAGCAGCTCCCGCAGGTCGACCCGGCCGAGCAGCTCGCCGAGCAGCGCCGAGTCCAGCGCCAGGGCGGCGGCCCGCCGCTCGGCGAGGGGGGCGTCGCCCTCGTAGAGGAACGCCCCCACGTAGCCGAACAGCAGCGCGCGGGCGAACGGCGACGGCCGGTCGGTCTCGACCTCCACCAGGCGCACCTTGCGGGCGGTCAGGTCGCGCATCAGCTCGGCCAGGGCCGGCTGGTCGAAGACGTCCTGGAGGCACTCCCGGGCGGCCTCCAGGGTGACCGGGAAGTCGGCGTACTCGCGGGCCACATCGAGCAGCTGGGCGGCCCGCTGGCGCTGCTGCCACAGCGGCTGGCGGCGGCGCGGGTCGCGGCGGGGCAGCAGCAGCGACCGGGCCGCGCACTCCCGGAACCGGGACGCGAACAGCGCGGACGTGCCGACGGACTCCTCGACGAGTTGGGCGATCTCGTCGGGGTCGAAGACCACCACGTCGGCGCCGGGCGGCTCGTCGGCGGTGTCGGGCAGCCGCACCACGATCCCGTCGTCGGACGGCATGACCTGCGCGTCCACGCCGTACCGCTCGGCGAGCCGGCGGCCGATGGCCAGCGCCCACGGGCCGTTGACGCGGGCGCCGAGCACGCTGTGCACGGCGAGCCGCCAGTCGCCCAGCTCGTCGCGGAACCGTTCGACCAGCACCGTGCGGTCGTCGGGCAGGGACCGGGTCGCGGCCTGCTGCTCCCGCAGGTGTGCCATCAGGTTGCCGGCGGCCCAGTCGTCCAGCCCGCCGGCGCGCAGCGCGGCCACCGCAGCCTCGTCGCCGTGGCGCAGCAGGGCCCGCACCCGCGCGCCGATGGCCCGGCCCAGCTCGACCGGGCGGCCGAGCTGGTCGCCCTTCCAGAACGGCATCCGGGCGGCCTGGCCGGGGGCGGGGGAGACCAGCACCCGGTCGGGGGTGATGTCCTCGATCCGCCAGGACGACGAGCCGAGCAGGAAGACGTCGCCGACCCGCGACTCGTAGACCATCTCCTCGTCCAGCTCGCCGACCCGGGCGGCCCGCTCAGCCCCGGCGAGGAAGACGCCGAACAGGCCCCGGTCGGGGATGGTGCCGCCGCTGGTGACGGCGAGCCGCTGCGCGCCGGGCCGGCCGGTGAGCACGTCGGCGGTGCGGTCCCAGACCAGCCGGGGCCGCAGCTCCGCGAACGCGGTCGACGGGTAGCGGCCGGAGAGCATGTCCAGCACGGCGTGCAGCGCGGAGTCGGGCAGCTCGGCGAAGGGCGCGGCCCGGCGGACCACGACGGCCAGGTCGCCGACCCGCCACGGTTCGAGGGCCACCATCGCGACGATCTGCTGGGCCAGCACGTCGAGGGGGTTGCGCGGGTGGTGCAGCTCCTCGATGGCCCCGGCGGCCATCCGCTCGGCGACGACGGTGCAGGCGAGCAGGTCGCCCCGGTGCGTGGGGAAGACCACGCCCCGGGACACCGCGCCGACCTGGTGCCCGGCCCGGCCGACGCGTTGCAGGCCGGCGGCGACGCTGGGCGGGGCGGCGATCTGCACCACCAGGTCGACCGCGCCCATGTCGATGCCCAGCTCCAGGCTGGAGGTGGCCACCACGGCCGGGAGCTGGCCGGACTTGAGGGCCTCCTCGATGTGCTTGCGCTCGGAGCGCGAGACGCTGCCGTGGTGGGCGCGGGCGACCACCGGGGCGGCACCGGCCGCCGCCCCCGCCTGGGCCATCACCTCGGCCGGCAGCCGGGCGGGCGAGCCGCCCGGGGGCACGAGACCCGGCCCCGCGTCGGCCCACCCCGCGTCGGCCCACCCCGCGCCGGCCTGCCCCACGTCGGTCGGCCCCGTGCCGGCCAGCTCCGCTGTGGCCAGCTCGTTGAGCCGGGCGCAGAGCCGCTCGGCGCTGCGCCGGGAGTTGGTGAAGACGATGGTCGACCGGTGTGCCCGGACCAGTGCGAACACCCGCTCCTCGACGGCGGGCCAGATCGAGGCCCGGCGCGGGCCGGGGCGGCCCAGGTCGTCGGGCGGCGGCTCCTGTTCGTCGAGCCGGGTCATGTCCTCCACCGGCACCTCGACGCTGACCTCGATGCTCTTGCCGCTGGGCGGCTGCACCACGTCGACCGGGCGGGCCCCGCCGAGGAACCGGGCGCACGCGTCGATCGGCCGGACGGTGGCGGACAGGCCGATGCGCTGGGCGGGGGCGGGCAGCAGCTCGTCGAGGCGTTCCAGGGAGAGCGCCAGGTGCGCGCCCCGCTTCGTCCCGGCGACCGCGTGCACCTCGTCGACGATGACCGTCTCGACCCCGCGCAGCGAGTCCCGCGCGGCGGAGGTGAGCAGCAGGAACAGCGACTCGGGGGTGGTGATGAGGATGTCCGGCGGGGTGCGGGCGAAGGCCCGCCGCTCGTCGGCGGGGGTGTCGCCGGTGCGCATCCCGACGGTGATCTCCGGCGGGGCGACGCCGAGCCGGGCGGCGGCCTGCCGGATGCCGGCCAGGGGCGCGCGCAGGTTGCGTTCGACGTCGACGGCGAGGGCCTTGAGCGGGCTGACGTAGAGCACCCGGCAGCGCTGCCGGGGCTCGGCCGGCGGCGGCGAGCCGGCCAGCCGGTCCAGCGACCAGAGGAACGCCGCAAGGGTCTTGCCGGAGCCGGTGGGCGCGACGACCAGGGCGTTGCGCCGGGCCGCCACCGACCGCCAGGCGCCGATCTGGGCGGGGGTGGGCGTCGCGAAGGCCGCCGAGAACCACTCCCGGGTCGCCGGGCCGAACCCCGCCAGCACCCAGGCCGCCTCCGCCGCGCCGAAACCGGCCGTCACCTCCGCCACGCCGTCCATCCTGCCTCGGGGGTGGGACATCCGCGCGGGCCGGACCGGTGGCCCCGCGCCCCGGCGCACCCGGAGCGCCTGTCGGCCGGTTTGGGGGTGCAATGGGGCTTTATTCCGTTAAGTCTTACTTAACTGCTTGCTCTTGTGCTGCAACCTAAAGTAACTTCACGGAAGTGAACTGTGGAGGAGGGCGGATGGCCGTCGAGGAGCGGGGTGCCGGTTCGGGCACCGACGTGCTCATCCGTAAGGTCGACAGCCATCTTGCCGCACTCCGTGCCGGCCTGCACGGCCCCGAGCTGGAGCTCGCCGAGCGGCTCGCGGTCTGCCTGCGCGAGCTGGTCCGGCAGACCGCCCAGTCCAGCGCGGCCGACCGGGGACAGGTCCGCGCCGCCGTCCACTTCTTCGTCCTGCGCCGGGAAAGCCGGGGGCGGCTGCTCTCCGTGCGCTCCCTCGCCGCCGCCCAGCGCGTGGTCAACAAGGTCGTCCTCCAGCTCGACCGCCCCGACCTGCTCGTGGAGACCCGCCGCGACCTGCTGGTGTGATCCCGGCCCGGCTGGCGCACCGGGCCGGGCGCATGGGTCACTCCCGCCAGCCGGCCAGCTCCACCCCCTTGGCGAGCTCGACCCGGAAGCCCATGGTGATCTCGCCGCTCCCGCCCGGTTCGAGCCGCAGCCGCCAGGTCAGCTCGCCCAGCTCGGTGCGCTCGGCCGGCGGCGGGGCGATCGTGGCCTCCCGCACGACCACCGCCTCGTCGCGGGACACCGGCAACTGGTCGCGCACCTCCACCGTCGCCGCCCGGGGCGTGTGGTTGGCCACGGCGATCCGATACTCCACGTCCCGTCGCCGGGTCGAGCCGAGCGTGGCGCGGGTGTCGGCCCGCCGGCCCAGCTTCCGCTCCACCCGCACCCGGTCGTCCACGCCGAGCGCCAGCTCCGTCTCCTCGCCGGGCGCCCACGTCGGCAGCCGGGTGGCCGCCACGAAGTCGGCGCCGTGGAAGACCGCCGCCGGGCCGGGGAGCAGCGTGTGCGCCGAGGTGTTGCGCACCGTCGCCCGCAGGTGCGCCTCGGCCGCGCGTACCGGCACGGTCACGTGGTCCAGCCGCGCCGGCAGCTCCAGCACGGCGATCGTGGCCCGGTACGCGGTGCCGTCCGCCGGCACCGCCACCGGGCGGGCCGGCCGGTAGGTGGCCGCGCTGACCCCCTGCTCGACCGTGGCCACGCTCTCCCGCACCCTGGGCTGCGGCGGGCCGCCCCGGGCCGCCCCGCCCACCGCGGCGGCCTCGAACGCCGGCCCGCTGGGCGGCGCGGGCGCCGGCGCCGCGCCGAAGCTCGCCGCCGGCATGGCCGCCCGCGGCATCGGCCGGACCCGGTCCAGATACCAGGGCGACAGCTCCGGCACGCCGGTCGCCGCCGCCGGACGGGCCGTCGAGAGCTGGAGTACGCACTCCGGCCAGTCCTCGCCGGTGTCCTGACTGACCAGGCCGAACCAGGTCACGGTCACCGTGTCGTCGACCAGCCGCAGGTCGTAGGAGGGCTGCCAACGGGCCCCGTCGACCAGGTAGGTCAGCTCCAGGTCCAGCTCGGCGTCGTCGACGTCCACCGACACGGTAACCTCGGCGGCCAGCCGGTCCGGCTCCCGCTTGCCGTGCGCGGCCTCCAGCTGCCGCTGCACCGCCGCCAGGTCCTCGGTCAGCTCCGTACGTCGCCGGGTCAACTCCCGCCGCCGGCCGTGGGAGTCGGCGAGCTGCCCGGCCACCGAGTCGGCGAAGGTGACCACGTCGGCCGGATCGGCGTCACCGGCGGCGAGCGCGCGGGCGTACGTGCCGCCGGCCCGCTCGGCCAGCCCGGCGAGGAACTGCCCCCGCTGCGCCTCGACCGCGTACGCGTCGTCGACCGCGGCCAGCTCGCCGGCCAGCTCCCGGCTGCGTTCCTCCAGCTCGCGCACCTGACCGTCGGCGCTGCGGGCCTGCCGCCACGTGGTCACGTCCACGCCGAGCACGGTCGCCGCGCCCCGGCCGCCGACCCGCAACGAGTCCCGGTGCAGGCCCAGCGGCAACGGGGCGACCCGTACCCGGTGCTCACCGGCGGCCAGCCGAGCTGTGCCCCGGCGGGTGACCCGGGCCCGGTCCGGATAGACGGTGACGCCGACGACGGGTGCTTCGATCTCCACGGGGTTCACGGCGGCGAGGATAGCCGGGCAGCGCTCGCGGGTCCGGTGGGCCGAAGCGGGGCTCGCCCGCCGCCCACCCCGGAGAATTCCGGCAAAACGGCCCATCGGGCCAGAAACTGGCGTCTGATCGCTGATAGGCGTCTCCCTCGGGTGCGCTGCTGCCACCTCGACCGGGAGCGCGGGTGCTCGTACTGCTGATCCTCCACCTGGTGGCGGCGCTCGTCGCGCCGCTGCTGGTCCGGTGGTGGGGTCCGCGCGCCTGCTACCCCCTCGCGCTCGCCCCGGCCGCCGCGTTCGGCTGGGCCGTGGCCCGTACGCCCGCGGTGCGCGACGGCGGCGCGGTCGTCGAGACGTACCCCTGGGTGCCGCACCTGCGCCTGGAGCTGGCGCTACGGCTGACCACCCTGTCCTGGCTGATGACCCTGCTCGTCGGCGGCGTCGGCGCGCTCGTGCTGGTCTACTGCGCGCGCTACTTCGCCGCCGGATCGGTCGGGCTGGCCCGGTTCGCGGCCGTGCTGGTCGCCTTCGCCGGCGCGATGCTCGGCCTCGTCCTCGCCGACGACCTGCTGCTGCTCTACGTCTTCTGGGAGCTGACCACGATCTTCTCCTACCTGCTGATCGGGCACAGCGCCACGCGGCGCGCCAGCCGGTGGGCGGCGGCGCAGGCGCTCACCGTGACCACGTTCGGCGGGCTGGCGATGCTGGTCGGGTTCCTGATGCTCGGCCGGCACGCGGGCGGGTACCGCTGGTCGGAACTCGCCGGGGCCGGGCTGCCGGCCGGTGGCTACCTGGTCACCGCCGTGCTGCTGGTGCTGGCCGGGGCGCTGGCCAAGTCGGCGGTCCTGCCGTTCAGCGGCTGGCTGCCGCAGGCGATGGCCGCGCCGACGCCGGTCAGCGCGTACCTGCACGCGGCGGCGATGGTGAAGGCCGGCGTCTACCTGCTCGGCCTGCTCGCCCCCGTGCTGGCCACCGCCGGCCCGTGGCGGCCCGTGACGATCACCGCCGGGCTGCTCACCATGCTGGCCGCCGGCTGGGCCGCGCTGCGCCAGTGCGACCTGAAGCTGCTGCTGGCGTACGGCACGGTCAGCCAGCTCGGCCTGCTCACCGTGGCGCTCGGCGCGGGCACCCCGAAAGCCGCCCTGGCGGGCACGGCGATGCTGCTCGCGCACGCCCTGTTCAAGGCGGCCCTCTTCCTCGTCGTCGGCGCGATCGACCACACCACCGGCACCCGCGACCTGCGGGAACTGTCGGGGCTCGGGCGGCGGGCCCCGCTGCTGGCCGCCGTCGGGGTGCTGGCTGCCGCCTCGATGGCCGGGCTGCCCCCGCTGGTCGGCTTCGTCGCCAAGGAGGCCGTCCTCGCCGCGTTCACCGACCAGCCGCTGGTCCTCGCGGGGCTCGTCGCCGGCACGGTGCTCACCGTCGCGTACACGGCCCGCTTCGTCTGGGGCGCGTTCGGCTCGCGCCCGCACTCCGAACGGACCGAGCCGGAGCCCGTCCCCGCCGCGATGCTGGGGCCGCCCGCCCTGCTGGCCGCCGCCGGGCTGGCCGTCGGGCTGCTCGCCGGCCCGCTGGGCGCGCTGCTGCGCCCGTACGCCGAACTCTTCGGCCCGGTGCCCGAGCACCTCGCGCTCTGGCACGGGCCGACCCTGCCGCTCGGCCTGTCCGCCCTGGCCCTCACCGGTGGCGCGGCGCTGTTCGCGCTGCGCGGCCCGCTCGCCCCCGTGCTGGCCCGGGTGCGCGCGCCCGTGGGCGGCGCGCAGGGGTACGAGTGGCTGACCCACCGCTTCGACCGGCTCGCCATCGAGGTCACCAGCGCCACCCAGCGCGGCTCCCTGCCGCAGTACCTCGGCACGATCCTGCTGGTCCTCGTCGTCGTGCCCGGCGGGGCGATGCTGGCCGCCGGCCCGTGGCGGCAGCGGGTCGCGCTGTGGGACACCCCGCTGCAACTGGTCGTCGGCGTGGTGACGGCGGTGGCCGCGCTGCTCGCCGTCGGCGCCCGCCGCCGGCTCACCGCGATGCTGCTGGTGGGGGTCACCGGCTACGGCATCGCGATGATGTTCGTCCTGCACGGCGCGCCCGACCTGGCGCTGACCCAGTTCCTGGTGGAGACGGCGACCATCGTGATCTTCGTGCTGGTGCTGCGCCGGCTGCCCGACCGGTTCTCCACCCGCCCGCTGCGCCGCAGCCGGTGGGTGCGCCGGTCCGTCGGGACCGCCGTCGGGGTCGTCCTCGCCGGGCTCTGCCTGGTCGCGGTCGGCGCCCGCACCGCGCCGCCGATCTCGCTGGCCTTCCCCGACCTCGCGGTCAGCCAAGGGTACGGCCGCAACGTGGTCAACGTGACCCTGGTCGACATCCGGGCCTGGGACACCATGGGCGAGATCTCCGTGCTCGTGGTGACCGCGACCGGGGTGGCCAGCCTGATCTTCCAGCGCTCCCGCACCGGCCCACGGCCCCGCCGCCCCCGCCACCCCGAGCGCTCCCCGCAGCGGGGGCCGCAGCGGCCGGTGTGGCTGCGCGGCGGCCCCACCCTCGCCGAGCGCCGCCGGTCCATCGTCTTCGAGGTGGTCACCCGGCTGCTCTTCCACACCATCGTGCTGTTCTCCCTGTTCCTGCTCTTCTCCGGCCACAACGCCCCCGGCGGCGGCTTCTCCGGCGGCCTGGTCGCCAGCCTCGCCGTGGCCGTGCGCTACCTCGCCGGCGGCCGGTACGAGCTGGCCGAGGCGGCCCCCGTCGCCGCCGGCACGGTCCTCGGGGTCGGCCTGGCGGTGTCGGTCGGTACCGGCGCGACCGCCCTCGTCGTCAGCGGATCCGTGCTCCAGAGCGCGAAGCTCGACCTGTGGCTGCCCGGCATCGGCGACTTCTACGTCGTCACGTCGCTCTTCTTCGACATCGGGGTGTACCTGATCGTGATCGGCCTGGTGCTGGACATCCTGCGCAGCCTCGGCGCCGAGGTCGACCGGCACATCGAGGCGGCCGGCAAGACCGAGCGCGGGCTGATCGTCGACCCGCGGGGGCGGCGACCGTGAGCGGGACCGGGCCGACCCTGGTGCTCATCGTCGTCGTCGGGGTGCTCGCCGGCACCGGCGTCACCCTGCTGCTGGAACGCAGCCTGACCCGGATCCTGCTCGGCGTCATCCTGCTCGGCAACGGGGTCAACCTGCTGATCCTGCTCGGCGGCCGGTCCGGGGAGGCGCCAGTGGTCGGCACCGCGCCGGTCGACCGGATGAGCGACCCGCTGCCGCAGGCGATGGTCCTCACCGCCATCGTGATCACCTTCGGGCTCACCGCGTTCCTGCTCGCGGTCGCGTATCGCAACTGGTACCTGACCGGCAACGACGAAGTTCAGGACGACCTGGAGGACCGCCAGGTCGCCGAGTTGGCCACCCGCAACGAGCTGCCCGCGCCCGACCTCGGCGGCGAGGGCCCCGACGGCGACCCGGAACAGGTCGACCCGGAGCCGCACCTGCGCCGGCAGCACCGGGGGGAGACGCCGTGACGGGGTACGCCTGGCTCGTTCCGCTGCCGGTGGTGGTGCCGCTGCTGGGCGCCGCCCTCACCCTGCTGCTGGCCAACCGGCCCCGGCTCCAGCGCACCGTCAGCGTGGTCGTGCTGACCGTCAAGATGGTGGTCGCCGTGGCGCTGCTCGTCGAGGCGTACCGGGACGGGCCGGTGGTGGTGCGCATCGGTGGCTGGCCCCCGCCGGTGGGGATCGTGCTGGTCGCCGACCAGCTCGCCGCGCTGATGCTGGTGGTCTCCGCGGCCGTGACGCTGTGCGTGCTGCTCTACTCGATCGGGCAGGGCCGGGGCGACATCGGCGAGTCCGCCCCCGTCACCATCTACCACCCCACCTACCTGGTGCTCACCGCCGGCGTCACCAACGCCTTCCTCGCCGGCGACCTGTTCAACCTCTTCGTCGGCTTCGAGATCCTGCTGGCCGCGAGCTTCGTGCTGATCACGCTCGGCGGCACCGAGAGCCGGATCCGGACCGGGTCGACGTACGTGGTGGTCAGCATCCTGTCGTCGATGATCTTCCTGGCCGGGGTGGGCCTCGTGTACGCCGCCACCGGCACCCTCAACATGGCCCAGCTCGCCGGGCGGCTCGACGCGCTACCCGACGACGTACGGCTGGCCCTCCAGCTCACCCTGCTGCTCGCGTTCGGGATCAAGGCGGCGGTGTTCCCGCTCTCGGCCTGGCTGCCGGACAGCTACCCGACCGCGCCCGCGCCCGTCACCGCGGTCTTCGCGGGCCTGCTCACCAAGGTCGGCGTGTACGCGATCATCCGCACCGAGACGCTGCTCTTCCCCGGCGGCGGCGTCAACGGGCTGCTGATGGTGGTGGCCGGGCTGACCATGGTGGTCGGCATCCTCGGCGCGGTCGCCCAGTCCGACATGAAGCGGCTCTTCTCGTTCACCCTGGTCAGTCACATCGGCTACATGATCTTCGGGGTGGCGTTGAGCAGCATCGCCGGCCTGTCCGGGGCGATCTTCTACGTGGTCCACCACATCACCATCCAGACCACCCTGTTCCTGGTCGCCGGGCTGGTCGAGGCGCGGGCCGGCAGCACCGACCTGCGCCGGCTCGGCGGGCTGGCCCGGGTGGCCCCGACACTCGGGGTGCTCTTCTTCGTGCCGGCGATGAACCTCGCCGGGATCCCGCCGCTGTCCGGGTTCCTCGGCAAGCTGGGCCTGCTCCAGGCCGGAGTCGGCGCCGGCGGCGCACTGCCCTGGGCGCTGGTCGCCGCCGGCACCGCCACCAGCCTGCTCACCCTCTACGCCGCGTCCCGGGTGTGGAACATCGCGTTCTGGCGGGAGCCCCGGCTGGTCGCCGCCGACCCGCCGGGCCGGCTGCCCACCCTGATGGTCGGCGCCACCACGGCCCTCGTCGCGCTGGGCCTGCTGCTCACCGTGGCCGCCGGCCCGCTGTTCGGGGTGACCACCGATGCGGCGACCGACCTGCGCGCCCGCACCCCGTACGTGCGCGCCGTCCTCCCCGGCGGTGCGCCGTGACCGGGCCGGCAGCCGGGGGCCGGCGCCGTGAACGGGTGGTCGACCCCGACGCCCCGGTCACCCGGGTACGCGCCCGGCTCGGCCGCTGGCGGGACCGGCTGCTGGCGCTGGCCTGGATGGTGCTGATCTGGTGCCTGCTCTGGGGGCGGTTCTCCTGGGGCAACCTGTTCGGCGGGCTGCTCGTCAGCGGGGCGGTGCTGCTGTTCTTCCCGTTGCCGCCGGTCACCTTCGGCGGCCGGCTGCGCCTGCGGGCGCTGCCGGAACTGGCCGGCCGGTTCGTCACCGAGCTGGTCGGCGCCAGCATCCACGTGGCCCGGATCGCGGTGCAGCCGGGCTGCCGGCCCCGGGGCGCGATCATCGCGGTACGGCTGCGCGTGCGCACCGACCTGAACCTGGCGCTCACGGCCGAGGCGATCTCGCTGGTGCCCGGCACCCTGATCATCGAGGTGGACCGGGAACAGGGCCTGCTCTACGTGCACGTGCTCGACGTACGCGGACCGGAGGACCTGACCGGCAGCCGCGACCGCGTCCTCGCCACCGAGGCCCGGATCGTCCGCGCGATCGGCTCCGCCGCCGAACTCCGCCTCCTCACCGCCCCCGAACGTCCCGATGAAAGGGGGGCCGACCAGTGACCGTCGTCCTCGCCACCGTGCTCACCGTGCTCCTGTCGGTCACCGCGCTGCTGGCGCTGGCCCGGATGTACCGAGGACCGTCGCTGCTGGACCGCGTGATCGCAGCCGACGTCCTGCTCAACACGATGACCGGCGCGGTCGGGGCCGAGGCGGCGGTCAACCGGCACGCCACCACCCTGCCCGTGCTCGTGGTGCTCTCCCTGCTCGGCTTCGTCGGCGCGGTGGCCCTGGTTCGCTTCGCCGTCCGGGAGGAGCCGTGAGCGTGGGTGTCGTGGCCGACTGGCTGGGTGCCGGTTGCCTGGTCGCCGGGGGACTGCTCAGCCTCGCCGCCGGGATCGGCGTGCTGCGCTTCCCGGACGTGCTCGACCGGATGCACGCGGCCACCAAGCCGCAGGTGCTCGGCATACTGCTGCTGCTCGCCGGGGTGGCGCTGCGGCTGCGTACCCCCGACGACGTCGGCATGATCGTGCTGGTGGCGGTCGTCCAACTGGCCACCGCGCCGGTGGCGGCCCAGATGGTGGGCCGTGCCGCATACCGCTCGGGCCGGGTCGACCGCTCCCTCCTCGACGCCGACGACCTCGCCGACGGGGGGTAAGGAAGGGCCCCTTGTTGACACGTGCGCACCGCCTTCCGTGCTCCTTCAGCGGACGTTCAGCCGACGCCGATAAAATGGGCAGCATGATCGACTCTTCTGCCCAGGAGGGCAGCAGTAGCCAGCCGGGTCGTGCCCGGCATCTTCCCGTTCCGACGACCCCGGGAGCCCTGAGCGACCCGTGTTGATCGTCGTCGGACTCGTCCTCATCATCCTTCTCACCGCCGCCACCGGCTACTTCGTGGCTCAGGAGTTCGGCTACGTCGCCGTGGACCGGGGCCGGCTCCGGCAGCTCGCCGACGACGGCGACCAGGCCGCCGCCCGGGCCCTGGAGGTCACCGGCCGGCTCTCGTTCATGCTCTCCGGAGCGCAGCTCGGCATCACCGTGACCGCGCTGCTGGTCGGTTACGTGGCCGAGCCGTACCTGGGCGCGGGGCTGGCCGAGCTGCTCGGCGTGGCCGGGGTCTCCACGACGGTCGCCCTGCCGCTGTCGGTCGCGCTGGCGCTGGTCATCGCGACCATCGTGCAGATGGTCCTCGGCGAGCTGGCCCCGAAGAACTTCGCCATCGCCCGCGCCGAGCCGCTGGCCCGGGCGCTGAGCCGGTCCACCCTGATCTACCTGAAGGTCGCCGGGCCCGTGATCACCCTGTTCGACAGGGCCGCCGTACGGCTGCTGCGTCGGTTCGGCATCGAGCCGATCGAGGAGCTGCCCAGCGGGGCCACCCCGGAGGACCTGGGGCAGATCATCGCCGAGTCCCGCGAGGAGGGGCACCTCGACGCCGAGATGTCCGACCTGCTCGATCGGGGGCTCGACTTCCGGGAGCTGACCGCCGGGGAAGCCATGGTGCCCCGGGTCGACGTGCACACCGTCCGGGCCTACGAGCCGCTGAGCCGGGTGGTGGAGCTGCTCGACACCGGGCATTCCCGTTTCCCCGTACGCGGTGCCGAGGGCGTCGACGACCTGGCCGGCGTCGTCGGCATCGCCGACGTGCTGTCGGTGCCCCCGGCCGAGCGCGCGACGACCCCGGTCAGCGCGGTGGCCGTACCCCCGTTGTTGGTGCCCGAGACGCTGCCGCTGCCGACGGTGCTGGACCGGCTCCGGTCCGGCTACCGGCAGCTCGCCTGCGTGGTCGACGAGTACGGCGGGTTCGCCGGCGTGATCACGCTGGAGGACCTGGCCGAGGAGCTGGTGGGCCCGATCCGCGACGAGGACGACCCGCCGGATCGGGCACCGGCCCGGCAGGACGACGGGTCCTGGGTGGTGCCGGCGCGCTGGCGGATCGACGAGGTCGCCGACAGCACCGGCATCGAGCTGCCCGAGGCACCCGAGTACGACACCGTGTCCGGGCTGGTCATGCGGGAGCTGGGCCGGGTGCCCGAGGTGGGTGACCGGCTGGAGATCGCGCTCCCCGTCGACGGCGACGCCGCGACCGGGGCGCGCGCCCTGGTCGAGGTGCTCGCGGTGGACCGGCACGTCGCCGACTCGGTCCGGCTCCGGCTCGCGGGCGGCACCGCCGACATCGCCGCGGGTCGCGCGTCAGGCGGTGCCGCGGGTCGCGCGCAGGGTGGTGCCGCGGGCCGGGGGCCGGGCGGTGCCCCGGGTCGCGCCCAGGGCGGGGAGGAAGCGGCATGAGTCCGGGTGTCGCCCTCGTCGTCTCCGTCGTGCTGCTGGCGTTGAACGGGTTCTTCGTGGCCGCCGAGTTCGCGCTGGTGGCCAGCAAGCGGTACCGGCTGGAGCAGGCCGTCGCGACCGGCGGCGGCCGGGGGGCCCGCGCGGCGCTGGACGGTGTGCGCGAGTTGTCCCTGATGCTGGCCGGCGCGCAGCTCGGCATCACGCTGTGCACCCTGGGGCTCGGCGCGCTGGCCGAGCCGGCGATCGAGCATCTGCTCAGCCCGCTGCTGCACGCCGTGGGCCTGCCGGCTGCGGCGAGCCACGTCGTGGCGCTGGTCTTCGCCCTGGGCCTGGTCACCTTCCTGCACCTGGTGGTCGGCGAGATGGCTCCGAAGTCGTGGGCGATCACCGACGCGGAGCGGTCGGCGACCCTGCTGGCGCTGCCGTTCCGGGCGTTCGCCCGGGTGGCCCGGCCGGTCCTGTCGGCGTTGAACGCGCTGGCCAACGCGATGCTGCGGCTGGTGCGGGTGCGCCCGCAGGACCAGCTCGCCCAGGTGCACGGCCCCGCCGAGCTGCGGATCCTGCTGGAGCAGTCCCGCGAGCACGGGCTGCTCGGCGCGGAGCAGCACCGGATGCTCACCAGCATGCTGGAGCTCCAGGGCACCACGGTCGCCCAGGTGATGGAGCCCTTCGACCGGATCGTCACGGTCGGCCGCGACGACCCGGCCGAGCGGGTCGAGGAGGTGTCCCGCGGCAGCGGCCGGTCCCGGCTGGCCGTGCTGGACGCCGGCGGCGAGGTGTGCGGCCTGGTGCACGTCCGGGAGGCCGTGCGGGTCACCACGACCGGCCGGGCGGCCACCGCCGGGGAGCTGATGAGCGACGCGTTCACGCTGCCGGCGTCCGCGTCGGTGACGGAGGCCGTGGCCGCGATGAAGGGCCGGCAGGTCCAGCTCGCCCTGGTCCGCAACGGCGGCGGCCCGACCCGCCCGATCGGGTTCGTGGCGCTGGAGGACCTGCTGGAGGAAATCATCGGCGAGTTCGACGACGAGACCGACCCGGTGCCCCGGGGCCGCCGGATGCGCTGACGTCCCGGCCCGGCGCGTCGGATGCGCTGACGCCCGCGCGGCCGGCCCGGCGCCACCGGGCCGGTCCCGGCGTCCGCGCCGGTCGGGCAGGACTGTCCGGCCGCCGGCTGGGAAAGCCGTGCCACCACCGAGGGGGTACGGAGGAAGCGCCGTGCGGCTGACCGGGGTGTCGCCGGAGTCCGGCTGGACCGGGCTGTCGGTGCGGACCACGCTGCCCAACCCGAGCACCCGTCCCGGGCTGCGGCTGCCCGGCCGGGTCACCCTGCGCGCCGGGCCGGACGACGTGCCGGTCCGGCAGCTCCGGCTCGGCCTGGTCAGCCAGGTCGAGCCGGACGACCCGGGCGCGCCCCGGCGGCTCGTCCAGTTTCACCGGGTGACGATCGCGGGCGGGTTCGTGGTGCCGGCCGGGCGGCGGCGGGCGGTCGACTTCGCCGTGCCGCTGCCCTGGGAGACCCCGGTGACGATCTTCGGCGGGGTGCCGCTGATGAGCCTACGGATGGGGCTGCGCACGGAGGCGTCCCTCGATGTGGACCTGGACCAGGGCGCGCTGGTGCCGATCTTCGTGCATCCCCTGCCTGCCCAGCAGCACGTCCTCGCCGCGCTGGACGCGCTCGGCTTCAGCATGCGCCAGGCCGGCCTGGTCGACGGCCGGCTGCCCGGGGTGGAGCAGGCGCTTCCGCTGCACCAGCGGCTCGGCTGGTGGGTGGCCCCGCTGTACGCCGGGCCGATCACCGAGTTGGAGGTGATCTTCGTGGCGAACGCGGCCGGCCTGGAGGTGCTCCTGTGGGCCGACCGCCGGCTCTCCCTCGCCGGTGTCACCCACCAGAGCATCAGCCGGTTCCGGGTCTGGCACGTCGACGCGGACCGGGTCGACTGGGTCACGGTGGTGAACGGCTGGCTGCGACACGCGATCAACCGGCACGCCGCAGCGGCGGCGCACGCCGACTGGTCTGCCGGGATCACCGAGTCGGCGCACGTCAGCCGCCCCCCGGACCAGCCGGTCCACCCCGGTTACGGCCTCGGCGGCACCGCCGGTGGCGCGGGCATCGGCGGGGGCGGTGGAGGCGGCGACGGCACCTGATGCCCGCCAGCTACACCGAGGCGGTGGCGAGCTTGACGCTGAAGCCGAGGAAGATCGCCGCGACCCCCGTGGTCGCCCCGGCGGCCAGCCGCCGCCGCTGCCGGAACTGCGCCGCCAGGAACGTGCCCGCGAAGATCAGCGCGGTCAGGTACAGCGCGCTGGTGACCTGGGCGATCAGCCCGAGCAGCAGGAACGACAGCGCCGGCCAGGCGTACCCGGGGTCGACGAACTGGATGAAGAACGAGACGAAGAACAGGATCGCCTTCGGGTTGAGCAGGCTGATCACCAGCGCCCGCCGGAACGGGCTGCGCAGCTCCGCCGGCTCGGCGGCGTCGATCAGGCGCGGCGTGGCGGGGTCGTTGCGGTCCCGCCAGCGCCGCCAGGCGCCGCGCAGCATGGTCAGCCCGACCCAACCGAGGTACGCCGCGCCCGCGTACTTCACCACCACGAACAGCGGCGGGTACGCCTTGAGCAGCGACGCCACCCCGGCGGCGGAGAGCGTCATCAGCGCCGCGTCGCCGAGGAAGACCCCGCCGGCGGCGCGGTAGCCGGCGCGTACCCCGCGCTTGGCGGCGGTGGAGAGCACGAAGAGGGAGTTGGGCCCGGGGAGCAGGATGATCGCCACGGTTCCCAGCACGTACGTCCAGATGTCGGTGATGCCCAGCACGCCCGCCATCATCGCGCCGGCACCGGCCCGGGGAGAAGCCGTTCCCGCAGCCTGACCTGTGCGTTCGGCCACTGCTCGTCGGTCATCGAGTACTGCACGGTGTCCCGCCAGGAGCCGTCGGGGCGGAGGCGGTGCCGGCGCAGCACCCCCTCGCGGGTGGCGCCGAGCCGCTCGATGGCCCGCTGGGAGCGTTCGTTGCGGATGTCGGTGTGCCAGACCACCCGCACCGCGCCCAGCTCCTCGAAGGCGCGGGTGAGCAGCAGCAGCTTCGCCTCGGTGTTGATGCCGGTACGCCACCAGGGCCGGCCCAGGTGGGTGTAGCCGATGGCGACCGCCCGGCGTTCGGGGTCGACCTCGTAGTACGACGTGGTGCCGACGACCGCCCCGGTAGCGGCGCACCGCTGCACCCACGGCACCCGATCGCCGCGGTGGTGGGCGTCGAGGGCGGCGCGGATCGTCTCGGCCGTGCCGGCCGGGTCGGCGGGCTGATGGCTGCCCAGGTGCTGCCACACCTGCGGGTCGGCGGTGGCGGCGTGCAGATCGTCGGCGTGCGCAAGGTCCAGTGGTTCGAGGACGACGTGCGCGCCCCGCAGCACGGCCGGCTCCAGCCAGGGCGAGCGGTCCGGCCGCAGGTACGCCGGCAGCGGCGCGGTCACCCCCGCGTCCGGGTCGGGCCGCCCGGCGGCCAGCCGCAGCGGCACCACCCCGGCCCAGTACGGCAGGTCGTGGTCGCCGGGTTCGTCGCGGACGCCGCCGGTGCGGGCGCGGACGGACACCTCCCGCAGGGGCAGCGCCAGCACGGCGGTCTCGGCGAGTTCGCGGCGGCTCGGCGGGCGGCTGTCGGCGCTGCGTCCGGCGGCGGCCTTCTCCACCAGGGCGGTCAGCGCGGCGGCCTTCTCGCCGTCGTCGGTGACCAGGTGCGCGGTGCCGTGCGCGACCACCGACCGGTAGTTGGCGCTGTGGTGGAACTGGGAGCGGCCGAAGATCAGCCCGTCGAGCAGGGTGACCGCCACGCAGACCGGCAGGCCGTCGCCCCGGGCGGCGAGCAGCGGCCGGCTGCCGGTGGAGCCGTGCAGGTAGAGCGTGTCGCCGACGCGGACGTGCAGGGTGGGCAGCACCCGGGGCTCGCCGTCGGCGGTGAACGCGAGCGCGCAGTGGTACGCCTCGTCGAGCACGGCGTGCGCGGCGGCCCGGTCGTAGCTCATCCGGTCGCGTCCACGGTTGGCGGTGGTCCGGGGGGTGGGTGGGTACATGCGAGGACCCGCTTTCGTACTAGTACAATCCTCGAATTGTGTCAGCACGTTATCAGGTCACCGGCGGGACGGCCGCCGAGATTTCGGCCAGCATCGAGTCGGGGGTCCGTGTCGGCGACCTGCCGGCCGGGGCTGCGCTGCCCCCGGTGCGGGCCCTCGCCGCCGAACTGGGCGTCAGCCCGGCCACGGTGGCCCGCGCCTACCAGGACCTGCGCCAGCGCGGCCTGCTCGCCACCGCCGGCCGGCACGGCACCCGGGTCCGCCCCCGCCCGCCGGTGGCCACCCGCCGGGCGCTGCGCCCGACCACCGCGCCCGGCGTCCGCGACCTGTCCCTCGGCGAGCCCGACACCCGGCTGCTCCCGCCGCTCGGCCCGCACCTGGCCGCCCTCGCCGCCGAGTTCGGCACCCCCATCGGGTACGCGTCGGCCGGCGTCCTGCCCGAGTTGGCCGACGCGGCCCGGGAACGGCTCGCCGCCGACGGGGTGCCCGCCGACGACGTCACGGTCACCGGCGGCGCGCTCGACGGCATCGAACGGCTGCTCGCCGCCCACCTGCGCCCCGGCGACGCGGTCGCCGTCGAGGACCCGGGCTGGGCCAACCTCCTCGACCTGGTCGCCGCGCTGGGGCTGCGCGCGATCGGGGTGCCGGTGGACGACGAGGGCCCGGTCGAGGCCGGGGTACGCGCCGCGCTGGCCGCCGGGGCCCGCGCCCTGGTGGTGACCAGCCGGGCGCAGAACCCGACCGGGGCGGCCGTCTCCGCCGACCGGGCCGCCGCGCTGCGCGCCCTCCTCGCCGGCCGCGAGGACCTGCTGCTGATCGAGGACGACCACGCCGCCGAACTGGCCCGCGTACCGCTGCACCCGCTCGCCGGGGCGACCGGAGCGTGGGCCTTCGTCCGGTCGGTGAGCAAGCCCTACGGTCCCGACCTACGGCTGGCCGTGCTGGCCGGCGACGAGGCCACCGTCGCCCGGGTCGCCGGCCGGGCCCGCGTCGGCGCCGGCTGGGTCTCCACCGTGCTGCAACGCCTCGTGCTCGCCCTCTGGCGCGACCCGGCCACGGCCGCCCTGGTCGACCGGGCCGGCACCGGCTACGAACGCCGCCGGGGCGACCTGCTCGCCGCGCTGGCCGCGCGCGGGCTGGCCGGGCACGGCCGCACCGGCATCAACGTCTGGCTCCCGGTGCCCGACGAGACCAGCGCCCTCACCGCCCTGCGCGACGCCGGCTGGGCGGTGGCCCCGGGCGCGCTGTTCCGGATCGCCGCAGCCCCCGGCCTGCGCCTCACGGTCAGCCAGCTGGACCCCGCCGACCTCCCGGCCCTGGCCGACGCGGCGGCCGCCGCCCTCCATCCCCACCCCCACCCCCACCCCCACTTCTCCGCCTGACGGCCCCCGCGTCCCCTCCCGACGTGTTGATCAAGAGGTTTGCGTCAGGATCCGGCCGAATCGTGACGCAAACCTCTTGATCAACCTCAGCGGCGGGGCGGCGGGGCGGGGTGCGGGGGCGGGGTGCGGCGCGGCGGGGTGGGCCGGGCGTGGGAGTGGTGGGGCGACGGCGGGTAGAAAGATCGGCATGACCGACAAGACCGACACCGCCCCCGGTGCGCAGCAGTTCATCCCGCCGCAGGCCGACACCATCGACGAGCTGCGCGCCGCCGCAGGCGGCTGCCAGGGCTGCGAGCTGTACCGGGACGCCACCCAGACGGTCTTCGGCCGCGGCGGCGCCGACGCCCGGGTGGTGCTGGTCGGCGAGCAGCCCGGCGACCTGGAGGACCAGAAGGGGCTGCCGTTCGTCGGCCCGGCCGGCCGGCTGCTGCGCCGCGCGGTCGACGACGCCGGGCTCGACCCGACCCAGCTGTACCTGACCAACACCGTGAAGCACTTCCGGTTCGAGCTGCGTGGCAGGCGGCGCATCCACCAGACCCCGGACCGGGTGCACGTCACCGCGTGCCGCCCCTGGCTGGTGGCCGAGTTCGCCCGGCTGCGTCCGGAGGTCGTCGTGGTGCTCGGCGCGACCGCAGCCAAGGCGCTGCTCGGCCCGTCGTTCCGGGTCACCCGGCAGCGCGGCGCGCTGATGCCCTGGCCCGCCTCGGCCGAGCGGCCGGCGGACTTCGCCCGGGTGCCGGTCGACTCGGCCGGCGGGGTCGCCGACGCCCCGGCGGCCCGGCTCCTGGCCACCATCCACCCGTCGGCGGTGCTGCGCGCCGACGACCAGGACACTGCGTACGCCGGGCTGGTCGCCGACCTGACGGTCGCCGCCGGCGCCCTCTCGGCCTGACCGCCTCCGATCTTGGACAGTTGTCGTTCCGGGACCGCAACCGTCCAAGATTCACCCGTGCCGGCCGGTGAGGTCGGGGGAGCCGGGGTGTCGCGCCGGGTCGGGCTGCGCAAGGATGGGTCAGCCCGCCGCCCCTTACCCGGGAACCGTGCCCATCACCGAGGAGTCCCGATGGCCACCGACCTCACCGCGCCGGCCACGAGCCGCGCCGACGTCGCCCCGATCCAGCGCCGCACGCTGCGGCTGCTCTTCGTGACCCAGATCATCGGCGGGATCGGGGTCACCATCGGCATCTCGGTCGGCGCGCTGCTCGCCGCCCGGATCGCCGGCACGGCGGTCGCCGGCCTGGCACAGAGCGCCGGGGTGGTGGGCGCCGCGTTGCTCGCCGTCCCGGTCACCCGGATCATGACGGGGTACGGCCGCCGGCCGGGACTGGTCACCGCGTACCTGGTCGGGGCGGCCGGGGGCGTGCTGGTGGTGCTCGCCGCGGCGACCCGCCAGGTGCCGCTGCTCTTCCTCGGCATGCTGCTCTTCGGCGGGGGCTCGGCGGCCAACCTCCAGGCCCGCTACACGGCCGTGGACCTCGCCGAGCCGGCCCGCCGTGGCCGCCAGCTCTCCCTGGTCGTCTGGGCCACCACGATCGGGGCGGTGGCCGCGCCGAACTTCGCCGCACTGGCCGACCGCACCACCCGGGGGTGGGGGCTGCCGTCGCTGGCCGGCCCGTTCGCGTTCAGCGCGGTGGCGTTCACCCTCACCGCCGGCGTACTGCTGGTGCTGTTGCGGCCCGACCCGCTGCTGACCGCGCGCCGGCTGGCGGCGGCCGAGGCCCCCGAAGCCCCTGGGCCGGCCGCCGGCCCGGCGGCGACCGGGCGGCGCGGCGCGGGCATGCGGGCCGCCTGGCGGGTGGTCCGCGAGCGGCCGGCGGCCCGGCTGGGCATCGCCGCCGTCGCGGTCGGCCACCTCGTGATGGTCGCGGTGATGTCGATGACCCCGGTACGCCTCGGCGAATACCACGACGACTCCGCCGTGCTCGGGGTGGTCGGGGTGGTGCTCAGCCTGCACATCGCCGGCATGTACGCGCTCTCCCCGGTGGTCGGCTGGCTCACCGACCGGCTCGGCCGGCGGCCGGTGATCCTCGGCGGCCTGGCCGTGCTGCTGGTCGCCTGCGCGGTGGCGGGCGCCTCCGGGCACCACACGCCCGGCCTCTCGGTCGGCCTGGTCCTGCTCGGGCTGGGTTGGTCGGGGACCATGGTGGCCGGTTCCACCCTGCTGTCGGAGTCGGTGCCCGCCGACGTGCGGCCCAGCGTGCAGGGGCTCTCCGACCTGACGATGGGCCTGGCGGGGGCCGCCGCCGGGGCGCTGAGCGGGTTCGTCATGCAGGTCGCCGGGTATCCGACGCTGACCCTGCTGGCGGCGATCGCGACGGTGCCCCTGCTGGCGCTAGCGTTGCGTGCGGTGCCCGCGCGGGTGCCGGACGAGGAGGACTGACACGTGCGGCTGACCGACTTCTGGACCCGGCTGGAGGAGGCGTTCGGCCCGGGGTACGCGACCAGCATCGCCTCCGACCAGGTGCTGTCCCAGCTCGGCGGGCGGACCATCGAGCAGGCGCTCGGATCGGGTGAGCAGACCCACGTCGTGTGGCGGGCTGTGGTCGCCGCGTACCCTGACCGGGTGCCCGCGCAACTACGCTGAGCAGCCTTTTCTTTCCCCCCGCGTGTCGCTTGTCGAGTCGTACACCTGTTCGGCTATTGTCCACAGCGGGGTGCTCGTCCACAGCTCGCGGCCCGTCGGCTGGTTTTCTGTCGGACCCAGCGCCTAGCGTGTCCGCGTGACGCGAAGCTCAGGAAAGACGCCGGCGAAGGCAGGGGTGGCAACGATGGCAGCAGGTCCTGACCGGGAGAAGGCGCTCGACCTTGCTCTCGCTCAGATCGACAAGCAGTTCGGCAAGGGCTCGGTGATGCGCCTGGGGGAACGCCCTGTCGTGCAGACCTCGGTCATCCCGACCGGGTCCATCGCTCTCGACGTGGCGCTCGGCGTGGGGGGTCTGCCCCGGGGCCGGGTGGTCGAGATCTATGGTCCCGAATCCAGCGGTAAGACGACGGTGGCCCTGCACGCGGTGGCCAACGCCCAGCGGGCCGGCGGCATCGCCGCGTTCGTCGACGCCGAGCACGCGCTCGACCCGGACTACGCGAAGGCCCTCGGCGTCGACACCGACGCCCTGCTGGTCTCCCAGCCCGACACCGGCGAGCAGGCGCTGGAGATCGTGGACATGCTGGTCCGCTCCGGCGCGATCGACATCATCGTGATCGACTCGGTGGCGGCCCTGGTGCCGCGCGCCGAGATCGAGGGCGAGATGGGCGACAGCCACGTGGGCCTCCAGGCCCGGCTGATGAGCCAGGCGCTGCGGAAGATCACCGGGGTGCTCAACAACACCGGCACCACGGCGATCTTCATCAACCAGCTCCGCGAGAAGATCGGGGTCATGTTCGGATGCATGTCGTACTCGACCAGGGTCACCCTGGCCGACGGCACGCAGGAGAAGATCGGCAAGATCGTCAACCAGCGGATGGACGTCGAGGTTCTCTCCTACGATCCGGAGACCGACCGGGTGGAGCCGAAGCGGATCACCAACTGGTTCAACAACGGCCCGGCGGAGGAGTTCCTCCAGTTCACCGTGGCGAAGTCGGGCGGTAACGGGCGAGCGCAGTTCGCGGCCACGGCCAACCACCTGATTCGTACGCCGGGCGGCTGGCGGGAAGCCGGCGAGCTGATCGCTGACGACCGCGTGATGCTGGCCGAGTCACGTCGCCTCAGCGAGCAGCAGTGGCAGGTCGTCCTGGGCTCGCTGATGGGTGATGGCAACCTTTCGCCGAACCGCCACGACCGCAACGGAGTCCGGTTCCGTCTCGGCCACGGTGCCGCACAGGCAGACTACCTGGACTGGAAGGTTTCCCTGCTCGGCAACATCACGCACTCCCGGCGTACCGACGCACGGGGTGCCGCGTTCGCCGACTTCACCCCCCTGCCGGAGCTCGACGAGCTGCGCCGGGCGGTCTACCTGGGCGACGGCAAGAAGCACCTCAGCTGGGATTACCTCAAGGCGTTGACCCCCCTCGCCCTCGCGGTTTGGTACATGGACGACGGCTGCTTCACCCTGCGATCCAAGGGCGTGCAGGAGCGCACGGCGGGTGGTTCCGGCCGGATCGAAATCTGTGTCGAGGCCATGGCGGAGGGCAGCCGGGTTCGGCTGGTCGAGCACCTGCGCGACGCGTATGGGCTGGACGTGAAGCTCGCCTCCCGTGGTGCCCGGGGCATCGCCTCGGTGATCTTCACAACTGAGGCGTCTGCCCGCTTCCAGGAGCTGGTCGCGCCCTTCGTGCCGGCGGCGATGGAGTCCAAGCTGCTGCCTCGGTTCCGTGGCCAGTGCGCCGTCGAGCCGCAGTTCGTCGCGGCGGAGCTGACGCCGGTGCCGGCTCGGATCATCGACGTGCACGTCAAGCCTAAGGGCCGGTCGATGAACCGGTTCGACATCGAGGTCGAAGGCAACCACAACTACTTCGTCGACGGCGTGATGGTGCACAACAGCCCCGAGACCACCACCGGTGGCCGGGCGCTGAAGTTCTACGCCTCGGTCCGGCTCGACGTGCGCCGCATCGAGAGCCTGAAGGACGGCACCGACGTGGTCGGCAACCGCACCCGGGTCAAGGTCGTGAAGAACAAGGTGGCCGCGCCGTTCAAGCAGGCCGAGTTCGACATCATGTACGGCAAGGGCATCTCCCGCGAGGGCTCGCTCATCGACGTGGGCGTGGAGCAGGCGATCATCCGCAAGGCCGGCGCCTGGTACACGTACGACGGCGACCAGCTCGGCCAGGGCAAGGAGAAGGCCCGCGAGTTCCTCCGCGAGAACCCGGACGTGGCGGCCGAGATCGAGAAGAAGATCCTGGAGAAGCTTGGCGTCGGGGTCGGCGCGGGCGACGCCGCCGGTGGCCCCGAGCTGCCGCCGGTCGACTTCTGACCGGCCGCTGACCAGTGGCAGGACGACGCGCCCGGACGGGGCGGGGCTGGGATGCCAGCCCGCCCCGCGCGGGTGACGCCGACACCCCGCCCCGTCCCCGGCGCGGCCGGCGGGGCCCGTCCGACGGGGCGAGCCCCCCGGAAACGGGCGCGGACGCCCCGCACGGCACCGAGGCTCCGCCCCGTGACGAGGCGGAGCTGGCCCGGGAGATCTGCCTGCGGCAGCTCGCCGTGCGTCCGCGTACCCGGGCCGAGCTGGCCGCCGCGCTGGCCAGGCGGGGGATCTCCGAGGAGGTCTCCGCCGGGGTGCTCGACCGTTACGACGAGGTCGGCATCATCGACGATGCCGCGTTCGCCCGCGCCTGGGTGTCCAGCCGGCACGCCGGCCGGGGGCTCGCCCGCCGGGCCCTCGCCACCGAGCTGCGCCGGCGCGGCGTGGACGGCGAGGTGGCCAGCGAGGCCCTCGGCGAGCTGGACGAGGAGACCGAGGCCGAGACGGCCCGGGCGCTGGTCGAGCGGAAGCTGCGTACGGCCCGGGGGGAGCCGGACGCCGTCTTCCGCCGCCTCGTCGGCATGCTCGCCCGCAAGGGCTACCCGCCGGGGGTGGCGATCCGGGCGGTGAAGGACGCGCTCGCCGCGCAGAGCGCCGAGGCGGCCGAGTTCGCCGACGGCATCGACGCGGACGCGCTCGCCGACGCGGAGGGCGGGCTCGACCGGGACACCCGCCCGTCCGACTGAGCGGGCACGCCGAGGCGGCCAGGCCGACAGGCGAGTCGCCGCTCGGCCCGGCTGGCTGAGCAACCCGAGGCGGCCTGGCTGGGCAGCGCCGACGGTTCCCGCAGTGTGGACCGGATCCGGTCTCCTTTGTCCGGCCGTGTCCGGCGTGACATCAGCGGTGGGTGACCCGTCGACTTCTCTCCGTTCGGGGGGTTTGATCATGAGTCCTTGACCAGACGGCACCCGGAGACCTAGCCTCGCCATACAGGCTCACATTGCCCGACCAAGCGCAAGCAAAGCGCACAACATAGAACGCGTAACAGAACAGCATCACTTTGGCCGGCCCGCCGGCTGCGGTGCCAGCTCCGGACAGGCCGGTCCGGGGCCGGCGCGACAACTGCACCCGGCCGTCGGCGATGCCCCGTGGGCACCGCCGGCGGAAAGCTACCCACGGCCAGTCGCTCAGGTCGGGCGTCTCAGAGCCGCAGCGCACGTGCCCATCCGGCACGCTCACTGCGGCGCCGACGTTCAGGGGAGGCGGCCATGGCGGGGCGGCAGAGGTTCACCGGTGGTCCCGGCAGGACGGCGGTCGGCGACGACACACGTCGCGGTGCGTGGGCGGCGATCGGCAACGGCGCATGCTGCGGTACGCGGGCGGTGGCCGACAGCAGCGCCCGGGCGGTGGCCGGCGACGGCGCACAGTCGGCGGAGTCCCGGTCCGGCGCGCGGACCCGGCCGTGAACGCCTTCGATGCCGTCCTCCTCGGGGTGGTGCTGCTCCTCGTCCTGGTCGTGGTCGGCGCGGTGCTGGTGGGGGTGCGGACGATGCGCCGGCTCAGCTCGGCGCCCCGCCCGGAGGACCCGGCCTTCATCGCCGAGAAGGACCGCCAGGAGCAGTCGCTGGCCGCCCTGCGCACCGCCGCCGACGAGGTGAACAGCACCATCGACGTGGCCAAGTCCGCCGCGTCGGCGGCGCGCGCCGAGGCCGCCGCCGCGAAGGCCGAGGCGAAGGCGGCCCGGGCCGAGGCCCACCGGGTGCTCGACGACGCCCGCGCGGAGGCGGACACCGTCCTGGAACGGGCGCACAATCAGGCCGAGGCCGACGCCGAGCAGCTGCGCACGGCGGCCCGGCGCAGCGGGGAACGCGAGGTGGCGGTGCTCGCCGCGACCACCCGGGAGCAGGCCGCCGAGGTGGAGCGGCGGGCCGCCCGGATGGACGAACGGGAGCGGCTGCACACCGAGGAGGTGGAGCGGCTGGCCGACCGGGAACGGCAGCTCACCGCCGCCAGCGCCGCCCTGTCCGCCCGCGAGACCGTGCTGGCCGAGCGCGAGCAGGCGGTCGCCGAGGCGGAGGCGCAGCGCCGCCGGGAGCTGGAGCGCGTCGCCGGGCTCACCGCCGACGCCGCCCGCGCCGAGCTGATCGAGGTGATCGAGACCCAGGCGAAGCGGGAGGCCGCCCTGCTGGTGCGGGACATCGAGTCCGACGCCCGCAACACCGCCGAACAGCGCGCCCGGCACATCGTGGTGGACGCCATCCAGCGGGTGGCCAGCGAGCAGACCGCGGAGAGCGTGGTCAGTGTCCTGCACCTGCCCGGGGACGAGATGAAGGGGCGGATCATCGGCCGGGAGGGGCGCAACATCCGTGCCTTCGAGTCGGTCACCGGGGTCAACCTGATCATCGACGACACCCCCGAGGCCGTGCTGCTCTCCTGCTTCGACCCGGTGCGCCGCGAGGTCGGCCGGCTGACGCTGGAGAAGCTGGTGCTCGACGGCCGGATCCACCCGCACCGGATCGAGGAGGTCCACGACCTGGCCCGGCAGGAGGTGGAGCAGCTCTGCCGCCGGGCCGCCGAGGACGCCCTCGTAGAGGTGGGCATCACCGAGATCCACGACGAGCTGGTCGGTGTGCTCGGGCGGCTGCGCTACCGCACCTCTTACGGGCAGAACGTGCTCAAGCACCTGGTGGAGACCGCGCACATCGCCGGGATCATGGCCGCCGAGCTGCGGCTGGACGTGCCGACCATCAAGCGGTCGGCGTTCCTGCACGACATCGGCAAGGCGCTCACCCACGAGGTGGAGGGCAGCCACGCCATCATCGGCGCCGACCTGGCCCGCAAGTACGGCGAGAGCGAGGACGTCGTCCACGCGATCGAGGCGCACCACAACGAGGTGCCCCCGCAGACCATCGAGGCCGTGCTCACCCAGGCGTCCGACGCCTGCTCCGGCGGGCGGCCGGGGGCGCGGCGGGAGAGCCTTGAGGCGTACGTCAAGCGGCTGGAGCGGATCGAGGAGATCGCGGCCGGGAAGCTCGGCGTGGAGAAGGTCTTCGCCATGCAGGCGGGCCGGGAGATCCGGGTGATGGTCAAGCCCGACGACGTCGACGACATCGGCGCGGCGGTGCTGGCCCGGGACGTGGCCAAGCAGATCGAGGAGGAGCTGACCTACCCGGGGCAGATCCGGGTGACCGTGGTCCGCGAGTCCCGGGTCACCGAGATCGCCCGCTGAGCGGAAGGGCCGACCCGAATCCGGGTCGGCCC